>JAFRVM010000101.1 GCA_017438505.1 Clostridia bacterium
AGAACACATCCCGGTCTTGTAAAACGACTTTTTGAAACCGAAGTCCCCGAAATATACGACGGTATTGTGGAAATCAAGGCAATCTCGCGTGAAGCCGGCTCCCGCACCAAAATTGCCGTTTACAGCAAGGACGAAAACGTAGACCCTTCCGGCGCCTGCATAGGCCCCAGAGGCTCAAGAGTCCGCAATATTGTTGAAGAGCTCGGAGGAGAGCAGATAGATATTATCGAGTACAGCGACGACCCCGCCGTATTTATCTCAAAGGCGCTTTCTCCCGCTTCGGTAATAAGCGTTGAGATCGACGATGAAAATGTCAAGAGCTGTCATGTAACCGTTCCCGACAGTCAGCTCTCTCTTGCAATAGGCAACAAGGGTCAGAATGTCCGTCTTGCCGCAAAGCTTACCGGCTGGAAGATAGATATTAAACCCGAAAGCGGTTTTTACGGAGAATAATTTTTTCGCAGAGAAAAAGGAGGTGCAGATATGAAGCCCAAAAAGATCCCCATGCGCAAATGCGCGGGATGCAATCAGTCAAAACCCAAAAAGGAGCTTGTACGCATAGTCCGGACAGCAGAGGGTGAGATTTTTCTTGATACAACGGGAAAAAAATCGGGCAGAGGGGTTTATGTCTGCCGGGATATAAATTGTCTCAGCTCCGCGAGAAAAGCAAAACGGCTCGAGCGCTCCCTCTCGACCGACGAAATTAAGGTGGTTATTCCCGATGAGGTTTACAGCCGCTTAGAGGAGGAGCTTGCCAAAGATGAATGACGCGCTGCTTTCTTTACTTGGTTTGATGAGAAAAGCAGGCAAAATTACAATGGGTTTTGACGCTGTTATTGAAAGCGCAAACAAAGGTGAGAGCCTTCTTATTCTCACCGCGAGCGATGTCGCGCAGCGCACCGCCCGTCAGCTTGCTTTTGAAATTAAACCCGACGTTAAAATAAAATCTGTTCCCTATAATATGCTTGATATTTCCCGGGCAATAGGTCGACAGGTGAAAATATTATCAATTAATGATGAGGGATTTGCAAAAAAGGCACTGTCGCTTATTGACAAGATTGAGGAGGAATCGGATATATGAAAGAAATTAAGGTTCGTTTAGGTGATATAGCCAAGGATTTCGGTCTGCCCAACAAGGATGTTGTTGCTCTTTTAAAGGCAAACGCCGAGGGTGAAAAGAAATATCTTGCCGCTTCCGCACTTTCCGAAAGAGAGCAGGATATTCTGCTTGTAGCTCTGCTTGATAAATACAAGGTCGATTCTCTTGACGATTATTTTGCCCAGGCTTCGGCTATGGAGGTAAAAACTCAGGAAATTCCTGTCGAAAAACCAGAGGAGACCGCGGCAAAAGAGGAAAAGCCAGCCAAGGCTGCAATGAAAAAGTCCGATAAGACTTCCGAAAAGACTAAAAAGACAGCCGAAGAGAAAAAAGAATCAAAGCATGCTCAGCCTGCAAAGCAGACAGAGGAAAAAACCGCAGAGACGCAGGTTGACAATACTATCAAACGCCGCGAGAAGAGAACTGTCGATACCCGTTCCAGCCAGATCGACCTTGATAAATACAACGAGCGCTACGATCAGCTCGCTTCCGAAAAGGTAAAGCAGCCCGATAACACCAACGCCAAAAAACAGAAGATCACTCAAAAATCTCAGCAGTACCGCGGACGTCAGAAGGCGCCTCAGAAGCGCAGAGAGACCGAAGAAGAGAGACTGCGCAGAATTGAGAACGAGCGCAAGAGCAAGCCGGTTACCGTTGTTATTCCCGACGAGCTTACCGTTAACGAGTTTGCGCTTAAATCCAAAATAGCCGTTACCGAGGTTATCAAAAAGCTGATGAAAAACGGCATTATGCTCGGTATGAACGATATCATCGACTTTGACACCGCATATCTTATCGGTGAAGAGCTGCACGTTAAGGTTGAACACGAGGTTGTTGTAACCATTGAAGAGCGTATTATCGACGACAGCGAGGACGTTGACGATAATCTCGTACCCCGCAGCCCCGTTGTTGTTGTTATGGGTCACGTTGACCACGGTAAAACCTCGATTCTCGATAAAATCCGCGAAGCTAATGTTGCCGGCGGTGAGGCGGGCGGCATTACTCAGCACATTGGTGCTTACCGCGTGAAAATCGGTGAACAGTATCTTACCTTCCTTGATACTCCGGGTCACGCCGCCTTTACAACAATGAGAGCAAGAGGCGCGCAGGTAACGGATATCGCTGTTC
>JAFRVM010000102.1 GCA_017438505.1 Clostridia bacterium
AGGAGCGTCAAGGGCATAGGAGAGAGGACCGCCGGCAAGCGCGTCTGCGAAATTGTAGCCGTTTGTAAGAATTACAGTATCAGCACTTTGCCAGCCTTCGCCTGCAACCTCAAGAGATGTATCTACTCTGCTTGCTCCGGCAAGGCGTTTGACCGCGGTGCCGCTGCTCTCGCCTGCTACCTGAACATTGATGGAAGCAACACGGATATTGCCGACCTTTGCGTCTACTACTGCGCAGCCATTGGAAAGTGCGGAGATAACGCCGTTTGCGTCAATAGAGATGATGTCGGACTTAGCGGGATCTGCGCCGTCGATTGCTCTAACCGACCATGTTACAGATTCACCGGTGGGAACGCTTACCGCAAGTGTCTCACCCGCCTGGGCGCCGAGCCACCAGTAAGGCTCAACAAGAACTCTGTCACCGTCTTCGTCACCGTCGTCGCCGGAGGAAGAACCGCCGTCATCGGGAGTTATAGAGCCAACGGGGCCGAGATACTTCCAGTTTGCATTGTTATAACCTACGCCCTGAGGCTGGCTCTGAGGCATGCCTGCTCTGAGACACTGATAGAGATAGCCGTTGTAGCTTACGATATCGCCGACAGCATAGTTTGTAATCCAGCTGAATTCGCCAACGATGTTGCCGGAATCACCGCCGCCGGAAGAACCGCCGGAAGAACCGCCCATTGCGGGGAAGTCGGGCTGAGTGCTGTCTTTATCAACAGGTGTTAAGGGCAGGTCTGTGCCGCCTACGGGTGCAAGTTCGGGATAAACTTTATCTGCGGGATCAAGAGGAGCAGAAACTATACCGTTTTTGACTCCGTTGTAAACTATTGTCAGTAAGCTGCCCGGCGTATCGTTGATTGTATCCTGACCGAGCTCCCAGATAAATGCTCCGCCGTACTCTGTACCGCCGAGATAGGCCTTCTGAGAGGTTGTTCTCAACCATGCGTCCGCCTTGGATTCGCCGGGATTTGTATCGATTGTTACGCCGTCGAGACCGCTGCTTTTAGCGTAGGCATACGAAACCGCGCCGTCCCAGCCGAGGGATTCTCTGTAATAGTAGAACGGAATACCGACATTGATCTTATCAGCGGGAACGCCGAGGTCGGTGTAATGATCAAGCAGCTGATAAGCGTGCCACATGGGTGCGTGGTCGACTTCACCGATGCCGGCGAAGTCTCCGTTTCTATCGTACTGGTTGTCATAGTTCATTACGTTGATGAAGTCATACATTGCCAAAACTTCCGCTTCGTCCTCGATAAGCTCGGTAAACCATGTATGAACCGCCATAGACATTTCAAGGTTTCTTGCGTCCATACCTACTCTGAGAAGCTGAACAAACTCCTTATAACCCTGCCAGAACTTAACGTCGTCCGTCTCAGCGTCCATATCAACTCCGTCAAAGCCGTAGGTATCAACAACTTCGAGTATGCAGTTTGCGAGATACTCGCGGCTGCTTGCATACCAGAAGGGCAGTGAGGACTGAGTAAATCCGCCGTCGCCGCCGCCTACCGAGATAAGCACCTTACAATCATGCGCGTGAGCATTTGTAATAAGTGTGTTTATATCACTGTCTGACCAGGGAGTAGTATTATTCAGACCGCCGAAGTCCCAGCCTTCGCTTGTGTAGCGGAGAAATGCAACGATTACATAGTCGAGCTTGTCAAAGTCAAGAGATTTGCTCTCTTCGGCTCTCCACCAGGGGATGTAGCCTATGACCCTCTTCTGATTGCCGTTTCCGGCTGCCGAGGCCGTCAGGCCTGTCGGAATGACAAAACAACCGACCAAAAGTGCCATTGTGAGAAGCATTGAAAGATAACGCCTTGTTTTTTTCACGGTAAGTCCTCCTTGAAAATATAGCAATAATAAATACGGCCAAAGAGCAATACTGCCCCATTTCCACGTCAGTATAAAATAAAAATCAGGCAAAAGTCAACTCAAAACCGGTTTTTAAATTATGTTTTGTAGGGTTTAACAATCAGCCCAATTATTTATTGTTAAAAGGTACACATTATTTAACTTTGTTATATATGCCTTTAGGCTTTGATGAAAACTTTTTCACATTTGCCGCCTGTATTTTTTATTCTGTAAACCTCTTTACAGCGAATTCGCAGAGGCCTGTTTCCTCAAATCCGAGAGATTCGTAAAGACTGCGCGCTGTATTGTTGCCAACTACGCACCAAAGACATGGACATTCGTTTTCGTTCTTCATAATTTGATTTACAAGGAATATAACAAACTTTCGTCCCAGCCCTTTTCCCTGATGGGAAATCTTAATCGCCACGGAATCAAGCGTTTCCCCCTCAATTTTGGCGTGACCTACTATCTCGTTTCCGAGTACATATACATAACGCTCGTTTGCGGTGTCCGCCCAATACTTTTTCGCTTCATCATCCGGCCCAGCCGCAACCGATTCCGGAAAACACCCTGTTTCCAGACGCATTTTATGGAAGGCTTCGGCAGCCAGGGTGAACGCCTGTTCGAAATCCTCGCTTTTATACCTGCGTATGGGCAGTGTGGGTTCTACAAACTTTTCTCCTCTGTACTTCATAAAGGCCGAGGAATACTTTTTTATATACCCCAGCTTTTCGGCAAGCTTCTTTGCAACCCGGTCATTACCGTCGTAGCAGGTATAGATACAATTTATCGGCGAGCTCTTCATTTGCCGGAGGGAAGCGATTGCAGCAGCATACCCATACCCGTTATGCCGGTCTTCGGGAAAAATGTAGACGTATATGAAGCCTTCCGTATCATCGTCTATACACGATAAACCTATGACCTTATCCCCACAGCCGATTGTAAATATCTCATCGCTGTTTTGCGACACTTCATTGTAAAAATCCGAATAATAATCTGTGTGTACAAGCCGCGGCAGATACTTTGTCACGTCGGATTCTTTAAAAAGTCTTATGTTGTTTGATTTATCCGGTTTATTCATAACTATCTCCGTAAATTCAAGCAAAGTTTAAATTATTATACCGCGGCATATCTGCTTTTTCAATATTTTCGCATATTAAACACAAACAGCACTCGGAATATTGTTTTTTTTTCGGAAATATGGTATACTTATTATATCGTGATGGATGGCACGCAGGAGCGCAGAGAAAAATACCGCGACCGGCAGCTCCCGAAGGATCTGGAAGAGGCGTATGAGCTCGGCAAACGGCTGGTCGGGAAAGCGAGAGACGAAATATGAGAAAAATCAAAAAAACATTTTCAGCAACGGTTATCCTTTTGGCTGTTTGTACCTTGATTTCAGGGTGCAGACCAAAAGAGAAAAAACAGCAATCGGTTACCCCGCAGATTATTGAAAATGCCGTGGTGAGCTATCTTGGTCCTCAGGGGACTTATACCGAGGAGGCGGCGCAGTTTTTCTTTGGGGATAAGGCGGCCTTTGTTCCTAAAACCACAGTTTCGGAAGCGATTGAGGCCGTTGCGTCCGGGAATGCGGATTACGCGGTGATTCCGCAGGAAAATACGCTGGGCGGTGCGGTAGTCAATTATGTGGACGAGCTTATCGCACAGGAGAATATTTTTGTGGTCGGAGAGGTCGTTCTTCCGATAAGCCAGACGCTGATGGGAATTTCCGGCGCATCTTTAGATGATATTCGGCTCGTCTGCTCCCATGCTCAGGGAATAACGCAAAGCGAGGAATGGAGAAAAGACCATCTGCCGAATGCGGAAACCCAGGAGATGGACAGTACAGCAGCGGCGGCAAGTTATGTCGCCAAGGCAAACGATAAAACAATCGCTGCAATAGCCGCTCCGGGCGCTGCAAAGCTGTACGGTCTCTCTGTTCTGGCTGAGAACGTGCAGATTACCGATGCGAATAAAACCCGGTTTTATGTGCTTTCTGCCTCCAAGCTTGAAGGAAACTATACGAGCGCGGTATTTGTGGCAAGCTGCGAGGCAAGCAGAATCGACGATATTATCGTTGAAATACATAACGCAGGTCTGGAGCTTGTGACAATTCACGACAGACCGGAAGGAAGCAGTCTCGGCTCTTATAACTACATTTTAGAAGTGGAATGCGAAACCGCAATTACTGACAAACATCTGAAAGCGGTAGAGAAATTTCCCGAAATTCGTTTTTTGGGAAGCTTCGACGTAATGGAAAAGCAAAGTTAAAATGGTTCCGAGAGAAATTCTTAAGGTAATTGGTTTGTATCCTGTCGCTTTGAAAAAAACGGCAGAAAGCATATGCTTTCTGCCGTTTTTATAAATATTACTTAATTATTATCCGGGAAATAGGGGAAAGAAGGCATAAGCTGAAGCTTAAACAGATTTATCCTGTGCATGCGGTCGATTTTCTTTCGAATCTCCTCATCTTCGCAGATGCCGGTACGGATATATTTGTCTAAAACAGCGTAGGTAAAGCCAAGATTATCCTCATCGGTTTTGCCGCAAAGTCCGTCAATTGGAACTTTATCGACAAATTCCGAAGGCAGACCGAGTATTCTGCCTATCTGCTTGACCTCGTTGACCGTCAGGTTGGAGAGGGGAGAGAAGTCGCCCACAGAATCTCCGTAGCGTGTGGAGTAACCCACCCAGTCCTCTGATAAATTGCAGGTATTTACCACCCTGCCGTTGCATGATTGGGAAACGGCATATAGAGTTGCCATACGCAGGCGAGGGGGGAGGTTTTGAGTGGTCTGGGAGGTAAGTTCACCGAGCTGGGAGGTAAGCTGCTCGATTTCAGCGTCATAAGCTCCTTTAATATTTATTGTATAGCTTTTAATATTTAGCGTTTTTACCAGTTTTTCTGCAACGTCAATATCATGCTGGACTCCGTTGGGCATAAGCACGCCGATGACGCGGCTGCGGCCAAGAGCCTCCACGCAGAGAGCGGCTGCAACCGAGCTGTCTTTTCCGCCGGAAATGCCGATGACGGCATTGCAGCCGGCGCCGTTTTGCTCAAACCAGCTTTTTATCCACTCTATTATATCGTTTTTGACCTTTTCAGCGTTAAAGCTCATAGAAAAAACCTCTTATATATGTATCAGTTCCAGAAATCATCGTTCTGCCAGTCGTCGTTGGAACTGGACTTTGTTTTTTTCTTCTGCTTGTCTGCACGTTTTATAGATTTTTCAGCATCTTTGCGGCGCTTTTTTTCTGCGCGGCGGTCGTGAGAATCATTGCTGAAAATCCCGCTTTCGGCATCATTGAATATATCGCCGCGGTCGCGCATTTTAAATTCTGCGTAAGCGTCATCTTCCTCGGCTTTTGTACTGGTATTGTTGAAGCTGAACTTC
>JAFRVM010000103.1 GCA_017438505.1 Clostridia bacterium
ACCGTATCGCCGTTATAGGCGCCCAAGTCCACAAAAATCTCGCTTTTTCCGGGTTTTATTATATTTTCAAACGCCTCGGCGGGAGCGGTTTCGCAATCTATAAGTTTATCTATTTTTCCGCTCAATTTAAAATCTATTACCGCTTCAAAAACCCTGCGGGACTGCTCGTCGGCAAGCAGATTATGAACCTTATTAAGCCTTTCAAAGTTTTTTACGTAGTATTCCCTGTCAAAGATATCCTCTCCCGCAACAGGCATATCGGGCACAAGCAGCTCCTGCTCGGATGCAATGCGCTTTATGCACTCCATAACGTCAGGCAACTGACTTCCAAAACACAAAAGGATAATCATATCGCCGAATTTTTGCTTTGCGGCGGCGTATGTACTTACCTCAAAACCGCGAAAACTGTGCCCACGCACAAACTCATCGCTGGCAAAAACTCCGGCAGCGGAAATGCCGAGTGTTTGCAGTCTGTCCAGCACCCGGTCAGCGTTATTTCCCATACCGTATAGCACTATTGGTTTTTCCGCTTTTTTCAAATAATCCCACATAAAAACATCCTTATACACAAAGAAAAAGCCACCCGAAAAAGGGTGGCTATAATTCTTTTTGGAATTAAACAGCGCGTGTAACCTTACCTGAACGCAAACAACGGGTGCAGGCATAAACAGTCTTGGGAGTACCGTTTACTACAGCCTTAACACGCTTAATGTTGGGCTTCCATGTTCTGTTGGAACGTCTGTGAGAGTGAGAAACCTTAATGCCGAAGGTTACACCCTTTCCACAAAAATCGCACTTTGCCATTTGTCTGCACCTCCTTCAACTTATCGAAATGCCACGTCAATTATCTTACCACACTTGGACTCAATTTGCAAGCATTTTTTTTGCAAATTATAAATTTATATGCTTATCGCCTGCGCGCCAAACTCCAAAGCCGCAAAATTAAGCTTGTGGAAGCGCTCTGGAACGCGGTCGGTGATGGTATTTTTAAGATTTTCGAGAGTTATCGGAAAGCCCGGCAGACCGCACGCCGCACCCAGCATAAGTACATTGACAGCCTTAGCCGAGCCGAGTTTTTCTATAAGCCGGTCGGTATCTACGGTATATACGTTTGCATTTGTGCCCTTTAAAAATTCGAGCACAGCCCCGCTGTCATATCCTCCTGCAAGTGATGCCGAAACAGGAGTTACCGGTTTTACCGCGGTGAGCACCGTACCGCCCTTCTTTAAAAAGGGAAGATTGCGCACCGCCTCGGCAGGCTCAAAGGAAATTATAAAATCAGCACCGCCGCGCGATACCAGCGGCGATGGGACCTCTTTGCCTATGCGAACATGGCTGACTACGCATCCGCCGCGCTGAGCCATACCGATAGTTTCGGCAGTACGGGCGCACAGTCCGTCGGCGATTGCCGCCTGAGCAATAAGCTTGGAGGCAAGCACTATACCCTGACCGCCGACGCCGCAGAGAAGAATATTACAAAAATCACTCATTTTACTTCTCCTCCTTTTTTATGGCGTCAAAGGGACAGACATAGGAGCACACTCCGCAGCCAAAGCACAGTGTGGAATCAATGCAAACGCTGCCGTCACCAGCCGTAATTGCGGGACAGCCAAGCTCGCGCACACAGACCGTACATTCCTGGCATAAATCTTTATCAATGCGGTAAAGACCTGTCGGTTTTGAAACTGCAATACACGGACTTTTAAATATAACCGCGCTCACGCCGTCATACCCCGCAGCGGTTTTTACCGCCTGCACAGCCTCATCTAGCTTTAGCGGATCAACCGTTTGGATGCTCTTGACCCCAATTGCCTCAAGCACCCTCTCAATGCTGACCTTTTCTGTAATATCCCCCATCATTGTAACGCCCGTGCCTGGGTGGGGCTGATGCCCTGTCATGGCGGTGGTGGAGTTATCAAGAACAATAATAACGATATTAGTATTGTTGTAAACTGCGTTTACAACGCCCGTCATGCCCGAAGCAAAGAAGGTGGAATCACCGATAAATGAGAAATTGACCGTGTCGGGCTCCATAATATGTATGCCCTGAGCAATTGTGATGTCGGCGCCCATGCAAAGGCAGGTATCTACCATATCCAGCGGCTTTGCGTTGCCGAGGGTATAGCAGCCTATATCACCGGAAAATACCGCCTTTTTGCCCCTCATGGCCTTTTTGACGGCATAAAACGAGGCACGGTGGGGACAGCCTGCGCAGAGTACGGGGGGACGCACAGGAAGCGCGGGAAGCTCGTCGCAGCAGCATTCGCTTTGCGGCAGGTCAAAAAACTGTGACAGCACCTTTTTGACCGACGCGGTGGAGTTTTCCCCCGCCGACTGGACGTGACCCGACAGCTTGCCGAGTATTTCCATTTTTATTCCGTGCTTGCCGCAGATGTATGTAAGCTCACGCTCGATAACCGGGTCAAGTTCTTCAATTACTATTACCTTTTTAAGTCCCTGCAAAAACTCCAGCGCAAGTTTTTCGGGGAACGGAAACGGGGTCGAGACCTTAAATATTTTTGCGTCTGTGCCGCCCAGCGCGTCTTTTACATAGCCGTAGCTTACCGAGCCGGTGGCAATACCCACCTTGCCGCCGCCTTCGATTTTATTGAATCGGTAGGACGAAAGCTCGTCGGAAAGCTGTACGTTGCGAGCCTCGATTTTTTTGTGGTTCTCAAAGGACGTGCGAGGGAAAATAACCCAGCGCATTGTATCCTTGACAAATTCCGCCTTATTCTTCTCTCTCGGAGAGTCGCAAACCTCCACCTGCGCGCAGGAATGAGCAACCCTTGTCACCGGACGGAAGAGCACCGGCGAGCCTATACGCTCCGACAGCTCAAAGGCGTCCTGTATCATCTCATAGGCTTCTTCGGGATTTGAAGGGTCAAATACGGGAATTTTGGCAAACCGTGCAAAGGTGCGGGTATCCTGCTCGGTCTGAGAGGATATAGGGCCGGGATCGTCGGCCGAAACAACGACCATTCCGCCCTTTACACCCACATAAGCGAGGCTCATAAGAGGGTCGGAAGCGACGTTGAGCCCCACCTGTTTCATTGTAACAAGGGTTCTCGCTCCGCAGTAGGCGGCGCCTGCCGCGACCTCCAAGGCCGCCTTTTCGTTGGTCGACCACTGGACGTGTATGCTTCCGTCGTTAAACTTTGCCACCGATTCAAGTATTTCGGTGGAGGGGGTACCGGGATAGCCCGAGACAAGGCTTACCCCGGCGTCAATTGCGCCAAGGCCAATAGCCTCGTTGCCCATTAAAAAGCGTTTTTTCAAAAAATGACACCGTCTTTCGCTATTAATAAAAATACATATTATCAGGCAACGCAGTGCCGATAGTTTTCTATGACCTCATCTGTTTCTTCACTTGAAACAGACTCCTTGCTGACAACAACATAACCTGTTCCGCTGCTGTCCTGAGTGTAATTTACATTGGCAAATGTAATGTTGGAAACATCACGAATAGGCAGACAGCAGGCACCGTTTATGTATGTGGGAGGAGCATTGAGATTTGCGCCGAACGTAATTCCGTTATACACATAAGTGCAGCTGCGGGTATCCATGGTAAGATTAAAGGTCATATCATAGCTGTTGGTAATAACAATAGTACCTGCAGAAGAATTATAATCAATGCTCTTGGCTCCCGCGGCCTGCGCTATAACTCTGAAGGGCACATAAGCAACTCCGTCCACTATTGTGCAGGCCTGGTCAATTTCAAATGAGTAATCATAAAGATTCCAGTAAGCTGTACTGTTTCCTATGCTGAAAACATATGCGTCTGTCCTGGGCGGTTCGGTAAAGTCAATATTTACGGTGTATCTTGCGACAAATCCACCGTCGCTTGATGTCGCCGTAATTACAGCCGCAGTATCGGCAGTCGCTTCCGAAGGATAAATGCGGATATTTGGGCCGACCTTTTCCGAAACAGCAAAGTTGCTGCAGAAAATAGTATAGTCGCCGTCGGTCACGTTATCGGGAAGCACTCTTGCGCTGAAAGTTACATATTCGCCCGCAGAGAAATCGTCACAGCGCAGGGTAGTGCTGCCGTTGTTTGCGACCTGTACTCCGTCTTTATAAATACTTATACCGGTTGCCGCAACAACCTCGGTATAGTCAATGTTTACGGTGTATCTTGCGGTAAAGCCGCCGTCATTTGATGTTGCGGTTATTACCGCAGTGCAGTCGGCAGTCGCTCTGGCAGGATAAATACGGATATTTTCGCCGACCTTCTGCGAAACCGCTGAGTTATTGCAGGAAATAGTGTAGCTGCCGTCGGTCACGTCGTCGGGAAGAACCTGTGCGCTGAAATTAACGTATTCGTCGGTCGAAAAATCGTCGCATTTAAGTGTTGTACTGCCGCCGTTTGAAACCTTTACGCCCTCTTTGTAAAGGTCTATGCCTGTTGCCGCAACACTCATATCAACCGGGGAGGTCACAGTGCTTACAACCACGTTGTAGTCGGTCGGATTGGAAAAGCCGTAGCCGTCAAGAGCGTAATAGCTGGGAGAGGAAACCGATGTAACGCTGAGCCCCTTTGCTGCTATCATATTTCTGTTTTCGGTGGTATCGGCTACAACAAAGCATTCGCCGTTTTCAATATATTTAATATAACTGCTTACATTGTTGACCGTGGAATAGTTGCTGCCCTCTATAGGTATAGAGTAAACACCGGTAGTTCTGGGATAAACCTTTACGGCGACAAAGTAGGTCGTTGCGTTTTCGCCGCCCAGAACAATATTATCAATCTCCTCGGTGTAATAGCCCGTAAGAGTGGATGTGCCGGAGGCTATTTTCTGCAAAGATGAAGTATTGGTCTTTCCCGTCGGGCTTAAGTAAACCTCGTAGTCCATATTCTCCTTGTTGACAAAGAAGGTGACCTCATCAAGATTTACATATTCCCCCGGAGCAAGATAGAATTTGTTGCCGTAATAAACCGGACTGGAATATCCGGTATAGCCGACTGCGGATGTCATACCGTGTTCGGTGTATGTATTTACCTTTTTGTCTGCCATGGAGTTGACGTCGGTAATTACCATGGCGTCCTGCTTTGCAATTCCCACGGAATCATAGGAATAATAGAAATAGCCGTCGCCGTGGTAGTCGCCGCCCCAGCTGTTTCTAATAATAAACGCGCCGTTTTTGCCCGGAATGGTTGACTTTGCGTTAAATTTTGAGGCAGAGATGTTGTCGTCCCAGCCTACTACAACAACGGCGTGGTTATGGTCTTTCTCTTCACCGAAGTAATACATGTACTCATAGTTTTTCATATAGCTGGTCTGCATATCAAGGCTTATGGAAACCGCGCCGTACTGGTAAACAAGGTCTTTAACCCTGCTTATCCACTCGTTTTCCTGAGCTTCGGTCGCCCCCTTGCCGTAACCCTCGATAAAGTAGGCGTCGGCCAGGCGAAAATCAGAGGCAAGAGATTCGACCTGAGCCTTTGTACCGAACTCGTTGCCGTTGATATAGGGCATCTGACTCTCGTAAACAGGGCCTTTGCCGATATTGAGATGCGGCAGAATATAAACAAAGTGTGCGCCGCCGTTGGGTTCGCGGTCAAAGCCGTAAATATTTTTTGTGTCCGAGCCCGAGTACTGCGAAGCAGTTATAAGCTTTGCGTGCTGCTCGGAAAAATCATAGGTTGTGCCGGTCGTTTTTTTCATGAAGGCCTCAAGCGAGCCCATCGTTGAAAAATACGCGCAGGTGCCGTCGCTGCCCTGATTCTTAACGGGAGTGGTATAGCCCGCCGAAACACTGCTATATGCCGAAGGCAGCTTGGGAGGAGCTATGTACCCGTCTGACTTTCCCGTATCCTCTCCGCCTAAATCGCGTATATTGAAGTATGCGGGGATAAGCCTGTCACCCCACGCGTCAGGGTCGGAAATATACTCAAGGTATTCCTGCGACGGTGCTAATTTATCGGGAGTGGGAGCGCTCTCGTTCGCAGCAAGAACACTAAGCTGTGTGGAAAAAAGCAGCACAGCCGCAAAAAGCGATACTAATTTTTTCAGCATATCGTTTGTCCTCCTAAAAAATATTTCTTCTCATTATAAATGTAACATATTCTGTTTTAAAAAACAATAAAAATCAGCCTGCAAGGTCATAGAAAAATATTGCTGTTTTTTATGCAAAGTTACCCTGTGTGGCAGCCGCAGTAAAGTATGAATAAAATAATGACGCAGCCGTAATTATTTTTTGCCCGCTCCGCGCAGCCCTATGTTTATTTTTTCAAAAAACGGCAAAGCTATAACTGTACCCATTATTGCAAACGGAGTGTGAACAGAATGAATATTAAAAGGGGCGATATCTACTATGCGGACTTAAGTCCCGTGGTAGGCTCGGAACAAGGCGGCATCCGCCCTGTTCTTATAGTTCAAAACGATGTGGGCAACAAATTCAGCCCAACGGTAATTGCTGCGGCAATAACCAGCCAAAAGGATAAAACCCGTCTGCCGACCCATATACGGCTTTATTCCGACAGCTGCGGTCTTGCCAGGGATTCCACCGTTCTGCTCGAGCAGATAAGGACGCTGGACAAGCGCAGACTTAAAGAACATATGGGCAGAATCGACACCGGCTCTATGGAAAGGGTGGACAGAGCGCTGTCCATAAGCTTCGGACTTGGCACTCAGGTTTTTTACAGTGAGGCAACTTCATAAAAAAAACAAGAGTATGGCACAATTGTTTTTAATGCGCCATACTCTTTTGCATTATTTATCAAAGCGGCTTGTTCCGTAATATTTGCTGGTACCGTAATAGTGACCGTAACGGTGGCTGGAGATAACTCCCGCGCTGCGGTTGAGCACACAGCCCATAACCTTGCCGTTGGCCTCTACAAGCTGCTGTATGCCCTCGACAATATGATACTTTTTAACATGGTTCCATCTTACAACGTAAATTATCTCATCGATATTGCGGGCAATTACCGCTGCGTCGTTGAACAGCGCTCCGGGAGGAGAATCTATAATAACGTAATCGGCATACTTTTTTATCTCGTCAATAAGCTTTACAAAGTTCTCCGTACCGAGATAGTTATACGGGTTGGTAACATTTTTATTGCCCGCTATTGCCAGAATGGAGCTGTTGCTTACCTTTTGCAGAATTTCCTTTATCGGCTTTTTGCCGTCGATAAGGTCAGGCATTCCGTCCTCCTTCTGTAAATCAAAAAGAGCGTTAATTGAGGGATTGCGCATATCGCAGTCCAGTATTATAACCTTTTTTCCTATCTGAGAAAGAGAAAGAGCAAGGTTTCCGCAGAATGTGGTTTTACCCTCATCGGCAATAGAACTTGTAACCATAAGGGTTTTTGAGCCTTTGTCGCTCATTGTTTTTTCTACTCGGGTACGTATATTTCGGTAGGATTCTATATATCCGTGATTAATGTGATGATTGGTTATAAGCGGCTTTGTTTCGTTGTTTACGCTTCGTTTTTTAAGCCTCATCTCAGGTATGACGCCGAGGCACCGCACACTTATAAGATCCTTGAGTTCTTCTCTGCTGCAAACCGTCTGACGGGTCATCGCAGTAATAAGAATTAACCCAAAACCGATAATCAGTCCAAGCATCAGGCCTTTTTCCAGCGACCTGACATAATCGATCTTGTTGGACGGTTCTTCGGGCACGCCCGACTCATCCAGAATTTTAAGCTCGGTATTACCTAAAACAAATTTTATAACCGAGGGGTAATTTTTGATTACCGATTCAAGAACATTGTAGGCCGTCTGAGGGTCGCCCGACGCAACCTTTATGGTAAAAAGCCCTGTTCCCTCAAGAGCTTCCGCGCTTATTCTTCCGGGCACACTTGAAACTCCAAGATCTTCGGCCACAACATTTTGCAGTACGTCACTTGTAATGATGTACGGAAAAGTTTCTTCCAACTTCATTGCAGTTGCGCCGCTGTAATAATAGTTGTAGTCGTTTTCCACCTCAATAATAAAGGTGGTATAGGCAGTGTACATCGGTCTGAAGTTCTTTTTTTCCTGAATGCAAAACCATGAGGAAAAAAGAGCTGTCAGCACGATGGGAAACCACCAGAATTTTTTAAACTGGTATACAAATTTATCAAAAAAATCATTGATGTTTGAGGGTATTTCCTCTCCGCTTCCGTTAGAATTGTAATAGTTCATTTATTATCCCCTCTTTTTTTAAAAAGGTGCTTTAGCCCGGCGGTAAGCTTTAAAATCCGGCGTCTTGCCGGCCTTGTGTGTATCCATATATGTTTGAAAAAGAACCAGTAAAAGCTGCCGGGCTTTTTCCATTTTCCCTTTCGGCATACAGACGTACAAAGGGCAAAAATCTGATTTCTTTCAATCGGTCCCTCCACAAAGGTCTGTGAATCTCCTAAGAAATAAAAGCCGTCCGGTTTAACTTTATAAATCCTGTGAAGAACATACTGTCCGTTATTCCTCTGAAAAAAAGCAACATCGCCTTTTTTCAAATCGCCGTTTATCGGTGAAAGCACAACGGTATCCCTGCCGCTTACCACAAAGGGTACCATACTGCCGCCCGAAACGGTCAGCGATACGTCATTGCCTTCTTCTATTATTCCCTTTAAAATCGGCAAAAAAACCGAATTGTCAACTATCCTGCTGTTCATACATATTTTCCGCAGCCGCGTTTATTTCGTACTGTCCTGTATAGCGGCCTTTTCCGTAATAAGCCTTCTGACCCTTTTCGAATATTCCGTGGTGCACGTCGTTAAAGACACAGCCAAGCAGCTCCGCCTTGTACGAAGTAAGAATATCGGTGGCGTCATTGATGTTTATCGCGCTCGAGTAGTTCTGCTTTATTACCAGAAGCGCCGCGTCAGCGTGACGCAGCAGATGCTCGGCATCGGCTGTAAGCAGCATCGGCGAGGTATCGAGAATAATATAATCCATTTCCTTTCTCATATTCTCAATAAGCTTTTCCATCGAGGGGTTGGAAAGAATCTCGACCGAATTTTCTCTTGGGATTCTCGAAACCATAAGGTTAAGTCCATAGCGGTCATCCTTCCAGACCGCCTCTTCGAAAGGACAGCGTCCGTAAAGATAATCGGCAAACTCCGAGCCCTTTTCCGGTTTGATTTCAAAGAGTTTGTTTTGAGACGGATTGCGAAGGTCGCAGTCGATAAGCAAAACCTTTTTTCCGCCGGAGGCAAGAGCCAGCGCGGTATTTGCCGCAACCGAAGATTTACCTTCGTTTTCACGCACACTTGTTATAAGCAGAACCTTGTGATCCTTTTTTCCCATAACATATTCAAGCTTTGTTCTCAGCTTGTAAAAGGCCTCTACAAACAGATAGCTTGAGCTTACGTTTGAAATAAGAACACTTTTTTTACCGTGTTTTATGTATTCCTTTATGGTCTTGTATTTGCTCTCGTGCGGGATGG
>JAFRVM010000010.1 GCA_017438505.1 Clostridia bacterium
CGCGGCGCTTAACACACCCTACTCCCTTAGCAGGGGAGCCTCTTCGGCCACTTGAGTACTTCTCCAAAGTTATATAAATAAAATATTTATTTGTATAATGCAAAATAAAAGAACTGTTATTTAAAAATGAACTCTACTATTTGATATCTAAAATAATATATAAGGAAAAATAACAGCACGTTTTCTATAAGACCGAGGACAGAAAGAAGAATGCAGATCCTCGCTCCGGGCTCTTTCCTTTTGTTGATTCCGTAAGCAATAAAAGCGCAGCACATAATCGGGCCGGCAAGTAAGGGCAAAAGCAAAACCCCATGAAATAATATCGCCATGAGCCATATAAAAAGAATTGCCAGCAACAGCATGGGAACAGGAGAAAATATCGCGATGATCCCGAGAGTGCGAAGTTTGTTTTTCATACGTATCACCCTTCTTCTTTTCGGCAGCAAAAATCTTTCACGGCGGTCAAAAGAGGTTTGTTTTATGGCGGAGGGGAAGGGATTCGAACCCTTGGTACGAATTAACGTATCACTGGTTTTCAAGACCAGCTCCTTAAACCGCTCGGACACCCCTCCACGAATGATACATTAAGGTGACTAATCTATATTATCAAAACTTTTGGGTTTTGTCAACTGTTTTTTGAAACTAACGCCCGATAAAAAATATTTTATATTCCTCTTGACATATTGTGTGGCACACATTATAATATGAAATGTAATAACCAATTGTTGCACTATAAAGCCTAAGGGGGCGAAAAAATTGGAAGCAAACGAGCCGCTTAGCGGTATGATTTTGGAGCTGCGGCGCGGAACGGTAGTGCTGTGCGCCCTGTGCAAGCTCAAAAAGCCTATGTACGGCTACAACCTGCTGGGCGAGCTCGCCGACAGCGGCATAAGCGTGGAGGCAAACACCCTTTATCCGCTTTTGCGCAGGCTGGAGGGTCAGGGGCTGCTTACAAGCAGCTGGAACACCGAGGAGGCAAAGCCGCGAAAATACTATCAAACCACGCCGCAGGGAGATGAGCTTTGCAAAAAGCTGCTCGCCCAATGGGAAAATCTTACCGAAAATATGAAAAAAATAACGGAGGATTACAAAAATGACAAATAACGAACTGATTGAAAGATATGTTTACGACGTAACACGCAGATTGCCGGGCGGTATACGCAGCGACACCGGCAGCGAGATAAAGGGTCTTATTGAGGATATGCTCGCAGAGCGCTGCGGCGATGTGACCCCCGAAAAGCAGGACGTTGTCGCCGTACTTGCCGAGCTTGGCGCGCCTGCCGATCTCGCGGCAAAATATGACCCCAGCGGCGACAGGAGCTTAATAGGCCCCAAATATTTCAGAACATACATCAAGGTGCTTAAAATTGTGCTGCTGTGCTCCTTTTTCGGCATAATAGCGGCGCAGCTGCTGGCTATGATAACCGAGGGCGTAACGGGCAGCGTGTGGGAGATAGGAGCGCATTTTTTAGGCGTTATCTGGAACACCGTCCTGAGCGCCTTTGCTATTGTTACCGTTATCTTCGCGATTTTCGAGTGGAAAAAGGTTGACCTTTCCTCCGACGAAGATGTTTTAAAGCTTCCGCCCGTTCCCGAAAAGAAGGAAAAAATAAGCGCGACCGAATGCATTATCGGCATTGCCGTTTCGATCGTTCTGGCTGTGATTTTGCTTTTCTTCCCTCAGATAGCAATTTTGGGCGCGCATTTTTCCAAAGATGGCAACGAGGTTTTCCGCCTGTTTACCGAAGACGCCTTTCGCAATATATGGTATCTTGTGGTAATATCCTTCTCGGCGGGAATCGTGCGCGACTGCTACAAGCTGTTTGTTGGCAGATACAACTTCGGCGTAGCTCTGGTGAGCACGGTATGCAATATTATTACCATGATAGTTACCCCGATCATCGTTTTTCATCCCAATGTTTTTAATAATCCCGCCGATTTTCTCGGTCCCGAGGCTTCCGAAACCGCAGTAAACCTGCTCGGCAATCTGCCCCTTATAATTACGGCGGCAGTTTTCCTCGGCTGTATTGTGGGTACGGTAGAGTGCTGGGTACGCGCTCTGCGGTACTCCAAAAACAACGGTTAAATGTCCTGCAGGTCGGCGGCGGGAATATCGTTTTCAAGATTATCCCGCGCAAGGTCGTTATCAATCGCCCGGTAGGCATTTGAAATAGGCTTATCCTCGGTATAGGGCTCTGTCGGATACCCCATAAACGCCGGTTTTTCGTCTTTCGCAGCTATTTTCTTTTTATATTTATCGGACATAATATCACCTCATATCGTATTATATCCTTTTGGATATGCTTATACTCAAAAAAGCTCGGGTCAAAAATCGACCTGAGCTTTTTGTTTTTATGCTGTTTTAAGATGTGCTTTTTCTCTCTTTTTGACAATCACATAAAAGGCCGTCATAAGCGGGACCGTCGCGCCCACCCAGGCGATAGGACTTGAAAGGCTCACGCCGGTAAATCCGATTTTTCCCGACAGCCACACCGCCGAAGCCACGCGAAGGACAAGCTCGGCTATGCCCGATATAAACGGAACAAAGGCGTTGCCCAGTCCCTGCAAAGCGTTGCGGTAGATGTATAAAAGCCCCAGCACCCATACAAACGCCGAACAGACGGCAATATATAACTGCGCGTTGTCAAGCACAGTGCCTGCTACCTTGCTGTCGTTCTCGGAGAGGAAAAGGGTGGCAATATTCCTGCCGAAAACACACAGCAGCCCGCCCAGAACGACACAGACGGTCATAGAGATGGCAATTCCGTGCTTTATGCCCCTGCGTATGCGCTCAAACTGCTTTGCTCCATAGTTTTGACCGGTGTAGGTGGCAAGAGCAAGTCCGAACGAGAGCGAGGGCTGCATGGCAAGCTGTTCAATTTTTGAAGCGGCGGTGTATGCCGCGATAACAGGCGTGCCGAGTCCGTTGACCGTCACCTGAATTGCCATAACTCCGATTGCGGTAATGGACATCTGAAATCCCATGGGCAGACCTATCTTTAAAATCTGGAAGATAATTTTAAAATCGGGGATAAAATCGCCCGGTTTAAGGCGCAGTTCCTTTACGGCGGCAAGCCTGATAAGGCACATTATTGCCGAAACAAGCTGCGAGATGACCGTCGCCCACGCAACTCCCTTAACTCCCATTTTAAAGTAGATAACAAACAAAAGATCGAGCCCTACGTTGAGCAGCGAACAGACAATAAGAAAAATAAGGGGCGAAACGCTGTCACCGAGCGCTCTCATAGCTCCCGACAGCACGTTATAAAAAATAGTCGCGAAAAGTCCCGCAAAAACAATGCCGATATAAAGCGAAGCGTCCTCGATAATATCCTCGGGCGTGCGCATAAGCACAAGAAGCCGGCGGGTGTACCGCAGACTTACATAGGTCAGCACAGCCGACATTATTGCCGAGATCAAAAGTGTCATAGCGTAGGCTCTGCGCAGACCGGCGTTATCTCCCGCTCCGAAGCGCTGTGACATTACCACCGAAAATCCCGTGGCAACGCCGGCGGCAAAGCCGGTTATCAAAAAGACTGCCGAGGTGGTGCTTCCCACCGCTGCAAGTGCCTGCGTGCCGACACACTTGCCCACAACAGCGCTGTCCACAAGGTTGTAAAACTGCTGAAAGACATTTCCCAGCAGCATGGGCAGGGAAAACAGAATGATGAGCTTTGCGGGATTGCCTTTTGTCATGTTTTTTATCATTTAACAAAACCCCTTTGCCACAGAAAGGCTTTAATATTACACGCGCAATATTACTCCCCTAAGTACTTTTTGTCAATACCCGCTTTAACAATAAGTGAATAAAGCGCAAGACCGAGAACGTAGCATACAACCAGCTCGCCCAGTCCTACCTGTGCGCCTGCCGTAAGGAATGCGGGAAGGGTAAAGTTTTTAAGCGACATGGTATTGTCGGCTGCAAAGAGAGCTATTTCAAAGCCGACAATCACGGCGTTTGCAATAACGGGCATTAAAGGAGCGAGAACGGGCAGATTTTTTACCTTTACGTTTCTCACCGCTCTTGTGGCTATCGCGGCGATAAGGGTGGCAAAGCTGCCCAGAACTATGTCAATTATTCCGTAGGGGCTGCCGAGGTTCGCGATTACGCAGCCGACCGTAAGTCCGGGAATGGCATAGGGAGTAAAAACGCTCAGTATTGTCAATGCTTCGGAAAGACGGAACTGAACAGGGCCGTATGCAAGCGAAAAGGTGGCCGAAAGATAGGTGGCCGCCGCGTAGAGAGCCGCGATAAGCGCTCCCTGCACCAGGCCGTATACTTTTTTGTTGGGTTTGTTGTTACTCATTGTTGTTTCTCCTTTTTTCCGTATAAATATAAACAGCCGTTAAAACAATGCATATTGCCGAAATTATACATCCTGCCGTCAGTCCTTCGGGATTATAGCGCATAGTGACCTTATAACTTCCGGCCTTTACCGGAACGGCGATAAACGCCTCGGCGGCGCTGAAGGTTTCGGCCTTTTGGCCGTCAAGATAAACCCGCCAGCCCTTGTCATAGGGGATTGTGGTAAGCAGCAGACCGTCCCGCGGGGCGGTAAAATCAGCCGAAATACGCGTCGAGCCGCCGCTTATCTGCACATTTTGCAGACCGTTTTGCTTTAAGGCGTCAAAAGCTTTGTTTGCGACCGCATCATCAAGTGTATAACCAAAAGCTCCCTTGACAAACACCGAATCACGCGCGTACAGAAATACCTTTACACGAACCTGCTCGCCCTTATCGAATCTGCCCAGCGGGATAATTCCGCGCAAAAAGTCGTCGTGGAATGAGCCGAGCCGGTTTTCGTTAATATAAACCGGGGAGTGCTCGTTGAAGGTTGAGTCAATCCAAAGGTATAAGTTTCCGCTCTTTGCGGTGGTAACGGTAAATTCGACATAGGGAATTTTGCTTGCTGCCACAGCGAAAACCCCGTCGGGGCGCTGCGAGAGGTCAAAACCGAAATATTCGGTTTTTATATCGGCTGCGGGAACAAAGCAGTTTGTCTCATTGCCCGTTATCGCCGTCATAAGCGTGTTCTGACCCGCAAGGGGATCGTCCTGAATATAATTATAGTCAAGAAGAGCGCTGTCGGAAAAATATCCGAGAGGCAGAGCGTTTCTGTTTTTATAGATCGTATACCTGCCGCTTTCGGCGATATTTTCATAATTCTTGTTGAGCGTATCGGCGCTGAGCACGTATTTTATGCCTAAAAGCGAATCGGTAACGTCGGTTGTGCCGCAGTAGCGCAGATAGCGGTAGCCGGTGACGCACAAAACGCCCAGCTCATAAAGGGTGCGGAAGGTGCGCTGAGATGACAGCGAGGAATAATGCGCAATTCCGTTATAGTCAAGGGACATGTTGTCGTTGGACCAGCGCATACTGCGGTTTTCGGTACGGAAAAAGCCGCTGTCGTCGGTCGATTGCTCGTACCGCTTTACGGAATCAATCGCATCCCGGGTCTCGGCGGTAAAATCGGCGTACCGAGCGCGGGTATCAAAGCCGAGTTCCTTATCCAGTCCCTGCAGACCGCACAGGCCGCTGTAAAAACATTCGCCGAGTATAAGCAAAAGCACCAGCGCGACCGCGGCGGATTTTGCCGCGTACATTTTAATTTTAACCCTTGACCCGAAATGTATTGCATCCTTTGAAAGAGCGCCCTCAATGCGGGCAAGCAGCCCGCCGTAAAAGAGGGTTATCATCGCAAGCGATACGGCTATCGCCGCGCTGTCCGCCCATTTTCCGAAAACAGCCGCAAGCAGAATAATAACTGTATCGAATAAAAATCCCGCAAGCAGCCGGTTTTTTGTAATGCCTTCGATATTACCAAGGGCGCACAGGGCAAAATAAATTATGAAAAAGCAGAAGGTAAAGCTGTGGCGGGCGTTGAACCATGTGGGGGGACGGAAAACGTGCCATATAACGGCCACATCGTATGATATAAAGCTCAGCGCAAACAGCGCAACTATGCAAAGAGCCGCGTATCTTTGAACCTTTGGAATCTTTTTGTTTACAAAATAGAGGGGCAGTAGGGCGAGGGTAAGCGTCCCGCAGTAGATATTCGGCAGACCGTAGGTGGTTACCGAATCGTAAACCCCGGGAAGCATTTTCTGCATAAGTTCAAACGGTGTGGCGGCGATTCTTCCTGTCAGCGAGAAACCGGAGGAGTTGATATAGCACGCGGAAAGGGCTTTATATGCCGGAAGCAGCAGCGCCGCAGCACAGCCCGCAGCCAGACCTACCGAGATGAAAAATTTAATGCAGGCACGCATTTTTTTGTTTTTATCAAATTCCTCGCCGTTAAAAAACAGGCGCAGAACAAAAAACATAAATACCCCTATTCCCGCCATAAACGAGATGTAAAAGTTGGAAAAGAACAGCCAGAAAAGGGTTATTAAAAGAAGCTCGGAGCGGTCATTGTATATAAGCCGCAAAACGCCTGCACATATAAGGGGCAAAAGGATTACCGCGTCCAGCCACATCACATTGAAAAAATAGGTAATGCAAAAGCCCATAAGGGCATAACAGCAGGAAAACCACAGATGATGAGGGCACAGCTTTCCCTCATGCTTTTTTATAAACACCAAAAAAGCCGCCGAAGCGCAGGCAAGCTTTAAAACAATCATCAGAAATACCGCTTCGGTTATCATGCTTTTGGGGAAAAGTAAAACAATAAACGAAAACGGGCTTGACAGGTAATAGGCGTAAAGACCTATAAAATTCATGCCCATTCCGGTTGTAAAGGTATAAAGCAGTCCTCCGTCGGTATTGCCCGAGAGCAGGTTTTTAAAACAGGCAAAATAATCTATGTACTGCTGGGTCATATCGGTAACCAGTACCGAGCCGCTGCCGAACGGGTAAACGCCGAATGCGGCAAATATCGCCGCCGCTCCCAGCAGTGCGGCCAAAAAACCGTAAAGGATTATCAGTTTTTCTTTCTTTGAGGCGGTCATAATAATTCTCCGTACAGTATTTTTGAAAAATCCCTGCGCGGAAAAAGCATCCGCGCAGGGACGATTTGGGTTATTATGCAAAAATTATGCCTGGGCTTCTTCCGAGGCTCCAAAGAACTTCATGAGCCAGTCTAACAATTCCTGAAGCTCCTTGAGGTCTTCCTCGTCAAAGTCACCGTTTTCGGTATCTTCGGAAGCTTCGCTGTCTTCAGACTGCTCGGACGCTTCTTCGTCCTCTTCGCTGCCGTAATTATACTTTTTAAACAGTTCCTCAAAGGTGGGAGTTTCTCCCTGCTCGCTTTCGGAATATCTGCTTATCTCTTCAAAGTTTGTTATGTCAATAGAAAGTACATAAAAGGTAAAGATAGCTGTAAGAATGGCGGCAACTATGGAAAGAATAAGACCGGCAATGGCAAATCCGTTGCCCTTTCTCTTATTTATGCCTATAATTGCACATATAAGCGCCGGTGCAATAAATATAATATTGCAGCAGCAGCAGCAACAGAACAGTATGGAGAGAATACCTAAAACCATAGAGGCAATTCCAACACCTTTTCCGGCGTCGCTGTCAAATTCAGCAGGCTCGGGAGCTGTGTAATAAATAGAATTGTCCTCTTCTTCTGTTTCTACATCCTTGCTGACGATTTCATCATCAGTCTTGTAATCGGCGGGAACTAATTTTTTCTCTTTCATTTATAACACCTCAATGCTTTCTGCGCTATGCGCGTATGTTTTTATGCTGTCAAACCAATTATATCACCGGAATGTAAAAATTTCAATATATTTTTACAACAGCACATCTTATTTTACGATAAGATTGCATATTTTTTTGGGAACATAGATTTCCTTGACGATATTTTTGCCCGCAATGGCGGCGGCTATCTGAGCGTCCTGCTTTACAAGAGCCTTTACCTCGTCCTCGGTGCTTGTTCTGGGAACGGATACAACAGCCCTCAGCTTGCCGTTAATCTGTACGGGAATGTCCATGTTGTCAAGCTCTAATCTCTTCGGGTCAAACTCCGGCCAGCTCTGCTCGTGAACCGAGCCCTTGCCGCCGAGGCTCTCCCAGAGTTCTTCGGAAAGGTGAGGAGCAAAGGGAGCAAGCAGGGTTACAAAGCCGCGAACGACGCCGCCGTAAACCTCGCGGTTTTTGTCGCTCTCCTTGGAATATTTGGTGATTTCGTTGAGAAGCTCCATAAGTCTTGCTATGGAGGTGTTGAACTGGAAGTTCTCGGTATCGGTGCTTATCGCCTTTATTGCGCTGTGGTAGGCAAACAGCAGAGCCTGCTCGGCTGCGTCCTCGGTCTTTTTGCCCGATTCGGTGTAAGCCGCAAACTGCTCGACCATAGCCTCTATTCTCTTTACAAAACGGCTGATGGCAAGTATGCCGTCGGCGTTCCACGGGCCGCCCTCAACAAAGGCAAAGCCGAACATAAGGTACATACGGAAAACATCCGAGCCGTATTTTTCGATATAATCGTCGGGGGAAACCACGTTGCCCTTGGATTTTGACATCTTTTCGCCGTCCGGACCGAGGATAAGTCCCTGGTGGACAAGCCTCTTGAAAGGCTCGTCAAAATCAAGGTATCCGAGGTCGCGCAGAGCCTTTGTGATAAAGCGGGCATAAATAAGGTGCATTGTGGCGTGCTCCTTGCCGCCTACATATACGTCAACCGGGAGCATTTTGTCCACGATCTCGCGGTCAAAGGCTTTATCGCTGCCGTGGCGCTGAGCGTAGCGCAGATAGTACCACGACGAGCATACAAAGGTATCTAGGGTATCTGCCTCTCTTGTGGCGGGACCGCCGCAAACCGGGCAGGTGGTGTTCATAAATTCAGCGCACTTTTTAAGGGGGCTTTCGCCGTCGGGCTTAAATTCAACATTAAAGGGAAGCTCAACGGGGAGTTGTTCCTCGGGAACGGCAACCGTGCCGCACTTGTCGCAGTAGACAATGGGAATGGGAGCGCCCCAGTAGCGCTGACGGGAGATAAGCCAGTCGCGCAGACGGTAGTTTACCTTGAGGTTGCCCTTGCCCTCGGCCTCCAGTTTTTTGACTATCGCCGTGCGGGCGTCGTCGGCCGCCATACCGGTAAATTCCTCGCTGTCGCAGAGAACGCCGTTGTGGTCGACAAAGGGAAGCACGGTCTCGCCCTCGGCGTTTTCAATTACCTTTATAATGGGCAGACCGAATTTTTCGGCAAACTCAAAGTCGCGGGTATCGTGGGCGGGAACTGCCATTACGCAGCCTGTGCCGTAGCCCTCTACAACATAATCGGAAAGCCAAATAGGAACGCGTCTGCCGTTAACGGGGTTTATCGCGTAAGAGCCGGTAAACACGCCGGTCTTTTCTCTTTCGGTAGACATACGCTCGATCTCGCTTGCCTCAAGGGTGCGCTGTCTGTACTGAGCTACCGCTTCGGCGTTTTCGGGAGTGGTAAGGGCGGATACGATATCGTGCTCGGGAGCGACGACAACATAAGTTACGCCGTAAAGTGTGTCGGCACGGGTGGTAAATACGGTAAGCTTCAGGTCATCCTTGCCCTCAACGTCAAAGGTGACCTCCGCGCCGTAGGAGCGGCCGATCCAGTTCTGCTGCATCTTTTTGGTCGATTCCGGCCAGTCAAGCCCCTCGAGACCCTCGAGCAGCTCGTCGGCGTATTTTGTTATTTTAAAGAACCACTGGGTGAGCTTTTTGCGCTCGACTGTAGTGCCGCAGCGTTCGCATTCGCCGCCCACGACCTGCTCGTTGGCAAGTACGGTGTTGCACTTGGGACACCAGTTAACCGGCGCCTGCTTGCGGTAGGCAAGGCCGTTTTTATAGAGTACGGAAAAAACCCACTGGGTCCACTTGTAATATTCGGGACGGCAGGTGATAACGTCGTGATCCCAGTCGAATGTCGCGCCCATGGCGTCGAGCTGAGCGCGCATGGTGGCGATATTCTCCTCGGTGGAAATTTTGGGGTGAACGCCTGTCTTTATGGCGTAGTTTTCGGCGGGAAGGCCGAAGGCGTCAAATCCCATGGGATGAAAGACATTGTAGCCCTGCATGCGCTTGAGGCGGGCGTAGGAATCGGCGGGGCCGAAGTTGTACCAGTGGCCTATATGCAGTTTGGCTCCCGAGGGATAGGAGAACATTTCCATGCAGTAGAGCTTTTTTGCTCCCTCTTTTTCCTTATAATCGTAAATGCCGCTCTCTTTCCACTTGGCCTGCCATTTACGGTCGGTATCTCTTGAGTAAGACATTATAGAAAAACACTCCTTAAATAATGAAAAATATGCTATTTTTTATTTGTTTCACGCAGCAGTACATAGTTTTTGTCGTCGGAGGTAAGGGTCAGCCTATCACCCTTGAGCACCGCCGAATATTTGACGGTTTTACCCGAAGATGTGACCATAATTGTATCTCCGCCCAGCACCTGGAAAACGCCGATGGTGGTCTCCCAGTCGGAATTTCGGGTGTACAGCGTGCCGTTTTTGCCGAAATCGAAGAAATACTCTCCGTCGTCCGAAACCCACTTGCCCACGACTGCCTTTTCGGTAACCTCGGTTTTGGTATTGCCCGTGGGACGTGCAACATACATTACCGAGAACACTATCGCGCCTATGGCAATGAGGGTGGCAATGAGCGAAATCAAATTGCGGCGAAGGTTTTTCGGGTTGGTAAAGCCCTCAAAAATATCGGTTATCGCAAGAACGGGAGGACTGTCGGCAATTTTAGCCCAAACGCCTCCGAGCTTGCCCGAATAGGTCCTTTTGTTTTTGCTCTTCTTTTTCTTTTCAACGGAGTACCCTTCTTTTTTTTCCGCCGGTGAAAGCGAGGCTCCCGCCGTTCGCTTTGAGCCTTTTTGCTCGGATGAGGGCTTTGCGGGCTCTGCGGGCGGCTCCTGCTGATAGGAGGGCGGGGGAGCGGAATCGCTGCGCCTGGGCATCATAACGGTGTAGGGGGTATCGCCGGGAGCAAGCACGGCATAATTTGCTATTTCGCCGCTTCTTATGCGCTCCATAATATTTTCAAGTGCGGCTCTCAGCTCCGCCGGAGAGGAAAACCTGTTCTCGGGACGGTAGTCGCACGCCTTGAGCACGATTTTCGCCAGCGGCTCGGGAGCGGCTATCGGGCGGGGCATGGGATATCCGCCCAGTCGCTTTGAAAGAGCCTTTTCGTTGTCGCCGTAATCTATGCTTGCCGGCGGCAGGGGCAAAAAGGGCAGACGGTAGCTGTTAAGCAGCCTGTACATAACTATGCCCAGCGAGTAAAGGTCGATGGTGGCGTCATATGGTGAGCCCTGGTAAACCTCGGGCGCCATATATGAATATGTGCCCTTTTTGGAGAGCTCTCCGGTACCTTTTTCTATACTTCGCGCTATTCCGAAGTCGCCGAGCTTATATGAGCCTGCGTCGGAAATAAAAATATTTCCCGGCTTTATATCGCGGTGGACAATGCTGTGCATGGCGCACAGCTCAAGGGCGTGGCACAGGTCTATACCCATGGTCACGACGTCGGAAACATAAAAGCCCTTTTGATTTATGTAGTTGTTAAGAGGGGTTAAAAGCTCCATTCGCAAAACGATATCGGCGCCTATTATATCCTCGCGCTCGACCACAAAGTGATCCTCGTAGCTGACGATATTGCTGTTGCCGCGGAACTTCTGCATAAGTCCGAGCTCGCCGATGATCTCGTGCACAAAGCTCTGACAGTAGCCTCTCATTGTTTCCTGCGACATTCCCGCCGCGCACAGCTCGCTGAGCTGTCCGTCGTTCTGGGAAATGCTTATGACCTTTACGGCGGAATATATCCGCTCGCCCAGGTCGTCGCGGTAAACACGGTAAACCATACCGAAGCTGCCTTCGCCGAGCACGCCGTCTACCCACCAGGAGCCCCAAAGGGGTTCGTATGAATATATTCGTTCTTCAGACATTTTGTTAATCTCTCCCGATTGCTAAAAAAGGTCAGCCCGCTAAGTGGCGCAGTATCGCGCTGAATATGCACATCAAAACCGAAATAAAGGCGCAGGCAAATATAAATCTTCCCATAATAAGCCTTGGGGTAAGCGGGTAAGACCCCTGTCCTTTTTTTCGTATATCGAACAGTCTGATTATATAAAGCATAAGCGTGCGTCCGAACGAGGGGGCTTTTTCGCTATGCAAAGTCTTTTGGTCCTCTTCAAATGCTTCTTCTGTGAAATTATCGTTTAAAATATTAATCAGAACGGCGGTTATGTTGTCCTTTCCGCCGGCCTTTACAGCCTCGTCGCACAGTTTTTTTACGGTGTGTTCCAAATCCTCGTTTTCGGAAATGATTTCGAATATTTTTTCTTCCCCGAGCATTGAATAGAGACCGTCGCTGCACAAAAGATATTTTTCGTTGTTTGCGCGGGAGGGGAAACTGTTTGAACTGGGGTAAATTACAAGCTCGTCGGGCGAAATTCCGACGTGCTGGGTAAGGCGGTTGCGGCTGGGGTGCTTGAGCGCCTGGTTTTCGGACAGCATTCCGTTTTCGATAAGATATTCCGCCTCGTTGTGGTCAACAGAGAGCTGGCGCAGTCCGTCCTCTTTTACCCTGTAAACGCGCGAATCGCCTATGTTGGCTATCGCAATACCCTCTTTTTTGACCGCCAGGGCGGCTACCGTGCTGCCCATACGCTGACCGTTTTTCTTCATAACGGCGCAAAGATTTTCGTTTGCGGTATTTATGCGGTCAAGCAGGGTCTGCTCCATATTGTTATCTTCTTCGGCAACTTTTTTCTGCGAGTCTTTGAACGCTTCGGCGCACACGCGGGACGCCTCGTGTCCCTTTTTAAGTCCGCCCATGCCGTCGAACACCGCAAAAACGCAGGGCTCTTCGGTCTCGTCCATGGTAAAGGAGAAGAAATCCTTTTCGCCTTTTTTTGCGGGCATCATTTTGCCGTTGAAATATAAGTTATCTTCGTTCTTGCTGCGCACCAGACCTCTGTGGGAGGCGGCTGCGGCAGAAACTGCGAACCCGTTTTCCATATAGTTTTCCACCTTAAATTTTCTCACCTTACATTGTAACCCATTATGACGGGTAATTCAATATTTTTTTGCTCAGGAAAAAATATAAAAATTTTAAAAAAAGTTGTTGACAACGCCGGTGTGATGATGATATAATATCGGTTGTCACGAAACAGCATATATGCGAGCTTGCTGGAACTGGCAGACAGGTACGTTTGAGGGGCGTATGTCAACAGACGTGTGGGTTCAAGTCCCATAGCTCGCACCAAAGCGAAAATCCTGTCGCGTAAGCGGCGGGATTTTTTGCTTTGTATTCTTCATTTTTAAATTTTCAGTTTTAAGTCTTCAGTAAAACAGTGAGCAGGGACGACCGTCGGTCGTCCTTTTTTATATGCTGACCGTTTTTTTTCTAAGGTTTTGTGAAAAAGCTATTGCTTGATTTATATAGCGGGAATGATATAATTATTATGTAATAAATAAATCAAGGTGATTTTATGTCCAAGTTCAAGCAGTCAGAAAATCGTTTAGTCATTAAGGGCGATTGGATTTTTATTTTGATTTTTCTTGGCACGGTAGTAATGGCGTGGTTTGGATTTAGCGGCGTATATGATAGTTTTCCGTTTTTTGAATAGTATACA
>JAFRVM010000104.1 GCA_017438505.1 Clostridia bacterium
CCCAGATGTTGAACACCGTAAGGACGAGTATCTGCCAGATGGAAAAGGATTTGGATGTAAAGAAAATAAACACCGACATAACCATCGGGGTGAGCGACCAGTATGGGTCGTAAACGCTTGAGTTGCGCAAAATGACCGAGAAAATAAATGTTACAACCGTTGCGATTATATCAAAAACAAAATAACGTAAAAGGGGGCTCGGCGCAGCAAGACAGAGCTTGAACCCGATATAATAGGCCAGCAAGTAGATCAGAAGCAGAAAAATTAGGTCTCTGGTTTTTGTTTTCATTTTAATAACCTCGACAAGAGTAAAATTAGTTTTTTATCTTTTTCTACACCAAAACCCTTTTTTCGCGTAGTATGGTAAAAAAGGTGTGAGGGTGGGAAAATGAGATATCATCGCTGTGATAAAAGATTAAAACCGATATTTGCCGTGTTTTTTGTTTCGGCAGCAATAGTTCTGACCGTACTGGCAGACATAAAGCTTTCCGGCAGAGCAAGCGAGATTTGCAATATACAGATCAAGCACGGCATTTCGGCAAATATAAACGCTACTGTGGGGGAAACTGTCGGAACACAGAGCGATTTTGCAAAAATAAGCTACACTCAGGATGGGAAAATATGCGGGATACAGTTCGATATGCCGCGCATTTCCGCGGTAAAAAGTCAAATTGTAAGCAAGATAAACAGCGGAATTTACGAGGGTGATTTCTGTACGGTAAAAATTCCGGCGGGCAGTCTTACAGGCAGCAGTATGCTTATGGGAAAAGGTTTCCCGGTAACAGTAAAAGCACAGATGTACGGCACAGCCGACGCGAAAATAATATCGGAATTCTCGGGATGCGGAATTAACCAGACACTGCACAGGATTTTAATTGAAATAACAGCAGATTTTTATATTGTCAAGCCCGGAAAAAACGACAGGCTCACCGTTACCACAACCTACTGTCTTGCCGAAACGCTTATTGTGGGCGACATTCCCTCCGCCTACACTCTGATCGAGGGAGCGTCCCCCGACGAAATTGAGAGCCGCATTATAGATTTCGGAGCGCAGGTAAAATAAAATCCAAAAATAAAGGCTTTCTTTTACGGGAAAGCCTTTATTAATGTAACTCTGATTACGCCTTGTGCCACTTAACGCCCTGCGGGGTGTCCTCAAGCACAATGTTCATCTCTTTAAGCAGGTCTCTTATTCTGTCAGCCTCCGCCCAGTTCTTTTCGGCACGGGCGGCCTGACGCTGTGCGATCAGGCTTTCCACCTCGGCGTCGATGGAATCGTCGGCCTTTACATAAAGCAGACCGAAAACATCTACAAGCTCATTGAATATTTTCAGAGCGTACTCGGCGGTAGTTTTTGATGCCTTTTCAGTGATAACAGTAGTGTTAATCTCGCGGACTAAATCGAATATCTCACCCAGCGCTGCGGCTGTGTTGAAATCATCGTCCATACAGTCTATAAAATTCTGCTTATAGCCTTCAATTATTTTAATTACTTCAGCGTTTATTTCGCCTTCGTCTGCGTGCTGAATGTAAAACTCAAGGTTCTCGCGGCAGTTGTAAAGACGTTCAAGCGAGGTCTTGCACTGCTCGACCGCGTCAAAGGAGTAGTTGATGGGGCTGCGGTAGTGGGAAGCGAGCATAAGGTAGCGGATAGGCTCGTAGCCGAACTTTTCGGCCACATCGCGGACGGTAAAGAAGTTGCCGAGCGATTTTGACATTTTAACATTATCTACCGTAATAAAGCCGTTGTGCATCCAGTAGTTTGCAAAGGTGCAGCCGTTGCAGGCCTCCGACTGTGCAATCTCGTTTTCGTGGTGGGGGAAGATAAGATCCTGACCGCCGGCATGGATATCAATAGTTTTGCCGAGATATCTGCCCGACATAGCCGAGCACTCGATGTGCCAGCCAGGTCTGCCCATGCCCCAGGGGGATTCCCACGCGGGCTCGCCGGGCTTTGCGCTCTTCCACAGGGCGAAATCCATAGGCTCTTCCTTGTTTTCTCCGGCGGAAATACGCGCGCCGTTCATAAGGTCGTCAAGAGGCTGATGAGAGAGCTTGCCGTACTCTTTGAACTTAAGGGTGCGGTAGTATACGTCTCCGCTGCTCTCATATGCGTAGCCCTTTTCTATAAGAGTGGTGATTATATCAATAATTGCGTCGATATTCTCGGTAGCTCTGGGATGGATGGTAGCCTCGCGGATATTAAGTCCGCCGGCGTCCTTTTTGTATTCGTCGATATATTTGTTGGAAATTGTAAGATAATCAGTTCCCTCGGCATTTGCGCGGTTGATTATTTTATCGTCGATGTCGGTAAAATTCTGAACGAAGGTTACCTTCCAGCCGCGGTATTCGAGATACCTGCGGAAGGTGTCAAATACGCAAAGAGGGCGGGCGTTGCCGATATGTATAAAATTATACACGGTAGGGCCGCAGGCGTACATTTTTACTTCGCCGGGAGTAATGGGTTTAAACTCTTCCTTCTGACGGGTCAGTGTGTTAAAAATTCTCATAAATCGGTTTTCTCTCCAGTACAAAATATGTTTTTAACATTATATATCTATTCTTTGGATTCTTCAAGCTTTTTTATTCTGTATTCCAGAGCGCAGAGCTGCTGGGCTACGGGGTCGGAGTAGTGAATCTGGTCGAGCGATTCGGGACGAATGCCGTTTATGCGCACAACCCTTGCGGGAACGCCGACAGCGGTGGCGTTTTCGGGGATCTCATTGAGTACGACAGCGCCGGCCGCGATGCGCGAATTATCGCCCACCTTAAAGGGACCGAGCACCTTTGCACCCGCACCGATAAGCACGTTGTTGCCGATGGTCGGGTGACGCTTGCCCTTATCTTTACCCGTGCCGCCGAGGGTGACGCACTGATAAATGGTGCAGTTGTCGCCTATCTCGGTGGTCTCGCCTATAACCACGCCGTTGCCGTGGTCGATAAGCAGATTTTTTCCTATTGTCGCGCCCGGGTGAATCTCAATGCCGGTACGCCTTTTGGAATGTTCGCTTATAAGGCGCGCTAAAAATTTAAAATTGTGGCGGTACAGCCAGTTTGCGCGCCTGTGGCTCATTACCGCTTTGTATCCCGGATATAAAAGCCGCACTTCAAGCGCGCTTCGCGCAGCCGGGTCGCGATCCATAATGGCCGCAATTAATTGTTTTGAGTATCGTGACATATATTAGCCCTCTGCCGAATCATCTTTATAGGAGAAATATCTGTAAAGCAGAGCGGCAAACGCTGCGCCTGCAAAGGGTGCGACAATGAAAATCCACATTTCTTTAAGATAAAGACCGCCGGCAAAAACCGCGGGAGCAATGCTGCGCGCGGGGTTTACCGATGTTCCTGTAAGGCCTATGGAGAATATGTGCACCATTGTAAGGGTAAATCCGATAATTATGGGCGCGTATGTGTTTTTGGGGTTGCTGGTTACACCCAAAATCGCAAGAACAAATATAGCGGTCATAACACCTTCGACAATCATCGCTCCGCTTACCGAGCCGTTTACGGAATTTGCGCCGTAAGCGCCGGCTTTAAGGGAATAGAAATGCGAAATAAGATAGATTATTCCGGTTCCGCCGAAGGCTCCCAGCAGCTGACCGCAGAAATATACCAAAAATTCGGTAAAGGTCATTTTGCCGCAAATGAGCATTGCAAGCGATACGGCGGGGTTGAGGTGACAGCCGGAAATATCTCCGATTACCCACGCGACCGCAATAATTGAAAGTCCGAAAGCCAGGGCAATGCCGACCGTTCCGACGGCTTCGCCCGCGAAAACCGCAGTTCCGCAGCCGACAAGCACTAAAACGGCTGTGCCGAAAAGTTCCGCAATAAATTTTCTGGTCATAATAGATGCACTCCCAAATTGTTAAATTTGTTTTATTTTTTTATCTGCGTTTTTTAGCAGCAATGAACTTGTTACAACGCATACCGAACTAAAAGCCATAGCCGCGCCCGCAAGAGCAGGTGATAAAAGACCGAATATGGCAAGCGGTATACCAATAATATTATATATAAACGCCCAAAAGAGATTCTGGCGTATTTTTTTTAGTGTAAGGCGGGAAAGCTTTATAGCCTGCGGCACGGTTTTAAGACTGCTGCCAAGAAGCGTTATTCCCGCGGCCTCAATAGCAACGTCGGTTCCGCTGCCTATTGAGATTCCCACGTCGGCGGAGGCAAGTGCGGGAGCGTCATTTATGCCGTCGCCTATCATGGCAACTGTTTCGCCTTTGCCTTTGAGACCGTTTATGACGTCGGCCTTCTGACCGGGGAGCACCTGAGCGTAAAAATTTTTAATACCGGTCTGCTCCGCGATGCGCCTTGCGGCGGCCTCGTTATCGCCTGTGAGCATGACGGGTGTGACTCCGAGCTTTTTCAGTGCGGATACTGCTGTAACGGCACTATGCTTTACACTGTCGCTCACGGCAAAGCAGACCTTTGAAATACCGTCCACAGCACAAAACATTACGGTGTATCCTTTGTCGGCGCAGGTTTTGGAAAATGCGTCAAACGCAGTGATATCAATACCGTTTTCACCTAAAAATCTTGCCGTGCCCACAAGTATTTTCGCACCGTCGGCAGCCGCAAAAATACCCTTGCCGGGTTCTGCTTTAAAGTCTTCGGCCTTTACACGCTCAAAACCCTCCAGCGTACCGCAGTAGGTGCAGATCGCTTTGGCAAGCGGGTGTTCCGAAAGAGCTTCGGCACCGCAAATCATATTTAAAAGTTTTGTTTTGTCTTCGTTTTCGTCGGCGAACATTATTTCCTGCACCGTGGGCTTGCCCTCGGTCAGCGTGCCTGTTTTATCAAAAACCGCCGTGGTAATATAGGCGCTTTTTTCAAGATATTCGCCGTTTTTAATCAGAATTCCGTTTTTTGCTCCGACACCCGTTCCGACCATAACGGCGGTGGGGGTGGCAAGACCGAGTGCGCACGGACAGGCGATAACAAGCACCGTCACAGCGTGGACAATAGCAGTTTGAACATCAGTAAAAATGGCGTAACCTATAAAAGTAAGCAGTGCGATTGCCATTACACAGGGGACAAAAATACCTGCGACCTTATC
>JAFRVM010000105.1 GCA_017438505.1 Clostridia bacterium
AATCGGCTGTGGGAATGCCGTACTTTTTCATAAGATTCTTTGAAAAAACCTTGCTGCTCTCAATGCGGGCCGCGGCGGCATTCGGGCCGAAAGCACGAAAACCCGCCTCGTTCATTTTATCTACCATGCCCAGCGCCAGCGGGTCGTCGGGAGCGACAAAAACAAGGTCTGCCTCTATCTTTTTTGCAAGCTCGACCATACCGTCAAGGTCGGTGGCGCTTACGGGGAAAATCTGAGCGTCGGCGGCAATACCGCCGTTGCCCGGCGCACAGAAAATTTTTGGCGCGCGTGCGCTCTCTTTAAGCTTTTTAATAAGGGCGTGCTCTCTTCCGCCGCCGCCTACCATTAAAATATTCATAAAAAACCTCCGAAAAGTTTATTTGCAAAAATACGCTTTAATTCTATACTATAAACCGCCTTTTTTCAACACAAAAATGCCCTAAAATTTAACAGAGTGAAAACATTTAATAAAGTATTTGCTTTTAGCGCATGTGATATGATATAATAAACGCTGAATAAATTTATAAAAAATCGAGGTTTTACAAATGAATTTAATTAAAGCGCTCTTTGGAAACTACTCCAAAAAGGAGCTTAAAAGAATACAGCCTATATGCGATAAGGTGCTCTCCTTAGAGGACAAATACAAAGCCTTTACCGACGACCAGCTGCGCGCGCAGACCGCCATGTTCAAGGACAGACTTGCAAAGGGCGAAACCCTGGACGATATTCTGCCCGAAGCCTTCGCCGTCTGCCGCGAGGCCTCTGACAGAGTACTGGGCATGCGCCACTTCCCCGTTCAGATCATAGGCGGCATCATTCTTCATCAGGGCAGAATCGCCGAGATGAAGACCGGTGAAGGTAAAACCCTTGTTGCCACCCTGCCCTCGTACCTCAACGCTCTTTCGGGGAACGGCGTGCACGTTGTAACGGTAAACGAATACCTCGCCCGCCGCGACTCCGAGTGGATGGGTAAAATCCACCGCTTCCTCGGGCTCGAGGTAGGTCTTATAGCCCACGACCTCTCCAACGAGGATCGCAAAAAGGCATACGCCGCAGACATCACATACGGCACAAACAACGAGCTGGGATTTGACTATCTGCGTGACAACATGGTTCCCTATCAGAATATGAAGGTTCAGCGCGGACACAGCTTCGCTATCGTGGACGAGGTGGACTCCATCCTTATCGACGAGGCCAGAACTCCGCTTATCATCTCCGGTCAGGGCGATAAATCCACCGACCTTTACGTTCACGCAAACACCCTTGCAAAAAGACTTACCTGCGTAAGGGTCAAGGAGACCGACGACAAGCAGGACAACGACGAGCTTTACTCCGACGCCGATTACATTGTCGATGAAAAAGCCCGCTCCTGCACCCTTACCCCCAACGGCGTAAAGAAGGCCGAAGAATTTTTCAATGTTGAAAACCTCATGGATCCCGAAAACATGACCCTTCTGCACCACGTCAACCAGGCAATAAAGGCGCACGGCACAATGAAGCGCGACGTTCAGTACGTTGTCAAGGACGGCGAGGTTATAATAGTTGACGAATTTACCGGACGTCTCATGTTCGGCCGCCGCTTCAACGAGGGTCTGCATCAGGCTATCGAGGCAAAAGAGGGAGTTAAAATAGAGCACGAGTCCAAAACCCTTGCCACAATCACCTTCCAAAACTTCTTCCGTCTTTACAAAAAGCTCTCGGGTATGACAGGTACTGCTATGACCGAAGAGACCGAGTTTAAAGAGATTTACGCTCTGGACGTTGTGGAAATTCCCACAAACCGTCCGCTTATCCGTATAGACTCCAACGATGTCATCTACAAGACCGAACAGGCAAAGTTTAACGCGGTTATTGACAGAGTTGTCGCCGCACACGAAAAAGGTCAGCCGGTGCTTGTTGGTACGGTCGATATAGAAAAATCCGAGTTGCTGAGCAAAATGCTCTCACGCAGAGGAATAAAGCATGAGGTACTCAACGCAAAGCTGCACGAAAAGGAAGCGCAGATTGTAGCTCAGGCAGGTAAAAAGGGCGCCGTTACCATCGCCACCAACATGGCAGGTCGAGGCACCGATATCATGCTGGGCGGTAACGCCGAATTTTTAGCTCTTGCCGAAATGCGCCGCAAGGGGTATTCCGACGAGCTTATTGCCGAGGCTACCGGCTTTGCCGATACCGACAACGAGGAGATTATCGAAGCAAGAAACTGCTTTGCCGAGCTTAACGGCAAATATAAGGAAGAAATAAAAGAAGAGGCCGAAGAGGTGCGCGCCGCCGGCGGACTGCTTATCCTCGGCACCGAGAGACACGAATCCCGCCGTATAGACAACCAGCTTCGCGGACGTTCCGGACGTCAGGGCGACCCCGGCGAGAGCCAGTTCTTCCTCTCCTGTGAGGACGATCTGCTCCGTCTTTTCGGCGGCGACCGTATAAGCAGTCTGATGAACACCCTCAATGTTGACGAGAATATGCCCATCAACACAAAGCTTATAAGCAACGCCATTGAGAACGCCCAGGCAAAGGTTGAGGGCAGAAACTTCGCAATAAGAAAGAACGTATTGCAGTTTGACGACGTTATGAACCGTCAGAGAGAGATCATCTACTCTCAGCGCGATAAGGTTCTTGCCAACGAAAATCTGCGCGACAGCATTGTCCACATGATTGATACCAGTATAGAGAACAATGTAAACCACTATCTTGTAGGCGACGAGCCCTCTCAGTGGAACTTCACCTCACTGCGCGACTATTACTTCCCCTGGCTGCTCGGCGAGGACGACCTGCGCTTTGAGGCAGGCGAAATAGAAAATCTCTCACGAGAGTATATAACCGATTTTATCCGCGAAAAAGCCCACACACTGTATGATCAGAAAGAAGAGGAATTCGGCGACAAAATGCGCGAGATTGAGCGCATGGTGCTTCTGCGCAACGTCGATACCCTCTGGATGGATCACATCGACGCCATGGAAGAACTCAAAAAGGGTATAAACCTGCGCGCCTACGCTCAGCATGACCCGGTTGTAACATACACAATCGAAGGTTTTGATATGTTTGAGGAGATGAACGCAACCATTCAGGATAACACCGCCAGAATGATGCTCACCATTCGCCTGCGCAAGGAGGAGGACGTAAAGCGTGAGCAGGTTGCAAAGCCCACCTCCACATCCTCCGATGGCACCGACAGCCCCAACCGCACGGTTCGCAAGAGCGGCAAGGTAGGCCGCAACGACCCCTGCCCCTGCGGCAGCGGCAAAAAATATAAACAGTGCTGCGGCAGATAATTTTGAGGTCATTTTCTTATGAAAAAGTATTTAAAAGAAAATTGGAAATTTTTACTGTTTATTTTAATAAGCGGTTTAATTGGAGGATATTGCACGGGATTGTATTCATACGATTCATTATCTGCCGATCTTTTAAAACAATTACAGGAACAAAATGTAACCAAAGAAACTGTAGCCCTGTCTTCAATGGTACAGTACGGCATTTTGTTTGGTGTAATAATTGCTGCCATAGGGCTGATTATTTCAAAAAAAATAAAATTATGGAAAAAGTTTAAATTTGATAAAAAAGCGGTTGCGGCAACCGCCGTTATCACAATTATATCGGCATTATTACTGTTCCCCGGCGATAAATACATTTTCGGCTCTTTTAACAACTGGGTATACGATCAATATAACAGTGCCCCGACAACTGCAAAAATAATAAGCGGGTTACTTGTAGGCGGAGTCATTGAAGAAGTGATGATGAGACTGTTTTTTATGTCTTTGCTTGTATTGATTATTTCAAAAGTGTTTTTTTCAAAGAGTAATGAGATTCCCGTTAAAGTATATGTAATTGCCAATATAATAGCCGCTTTACTGTTTGCGGCGGGGCATCTTCCGTCTACGATGACTATGACAGATTTAACACCGCTTATAGTTTTCAGATGTTTCTTACTTAACGGTGGAATAGGTCTTGCGTTCGGTTACTTATACAGAAAACACGGTATAGGTTACACTATGATAGCGCACGGTTTTGCCCATTTAATTGCGGATATTTTAATGCTGATTGTTTTTATGTGATTGACCGGTGCGCCTATTAAAACATTAACAAATTAATGAGGGTTTCTTATGAAAAAACCATTCTCCCTTTTGTTATCGTTTGTTCTTATTTTCTGCCTTGCGGGCTGCGGCGTTAAGTACCCCGACCTGCCCGAAAGCGCCATCGCATTTACGGCGGGAAGCTTTACAGACGAAGCGGACGATAACGCGGGGTATTTTACAATCGAATACAACGGCAGAACATATATGCCCTACGGCACAATAAAGGGTGTAATGAAAAGTACGGACATTGATAAGTGTATCGGCTATATCGTTCAGGACGAAAACACCGCGTCGGTAGTCGATCCAAACGACAAAGATACAAGAATTTACACCCTGACTGCCGATAAGGAAAATAATTTTCTGATGGAATATTACATCGGCACTACCCTTATGAATCAGCCGTCTTTTTACCGCGCTGTCGATACCCGGGGCAAGGTTATTTTTGTCCCCGAATTTATTGACAGCCTTGAGTATAATTACTGGGCGTAGCACCGCCTGTCGGCGGGGAGCCACTACCGTGGCGGGCAAGCCTTGGCAGTTACATAATTTTGTGCAAAAATCAACCTTAAACTTTTGGGAGGCACAGTTATGCTGGAAAGTATAATAATCAGCAGTATACTTGAAACAGGTGTTGCATTTCTGTTAGCATTTCTCTTGTGGCTGTCATTTGGCCGAAAGAAAGAACGTTTTTTCAAATGGCTAGGCATTAAAGGCATCGAAAAAAGAAACAGAAAACCTGCGGCACTCAGCACTATTGCGGTCACCCTTGTTTTTCTCGGAGTATCGTTTTTTATCCTTTATATGGTAAAGGATATTGAGACCGCCACCTCTGAGTTTAAAGGTCTTGGAATAAAGGCGCTGCCGGCGGCGCTTGTTTATGCATTTTTTAATACCGCGCTGCCCGAAGAACTCGCCTTCAGAGGTTTTCTTTTAAAAAGACTTGCAAATAAATTCGGATTTACCGCGGGCAATATAATTCAGAGTGTTTTGTTCGGATTTTTACACGGAGCTATGTTTTTCACCCTTGTCGGAGCGGCCAAAACGGTTATAATAATAGCTTTTACTACCGCTATCGCCTTTTTGATGGGCTATGTAAACGAGAAAAAGGCAAACGGCTCAATTTTGCCGAGTTGGATCATCCACGCCCTTTCCAATCTTTTCTCGGCATGTATTGCCATGTTCTCGATAATTTAAATTATTATGCGCACGATTATTAATTACATAATCAATATGCTGCCTATATGCTCATTTCCGTTCCGGTTTTCCTGATTGTACGGTACTTTCTTTTAAAGAAAAGGGGCGGCAAAATAAACAGGTATCACGAAATCGCTCTGCTTTTACTCGTTATGTTTTCGGTAGGGCTTGCATCGCAGGCAATAATACCGAAATTCGAGTTCGGCGTCGGCGGGTTTCACATTATAAAAGACCGCGTCCACACGACAAATCTTGTCCCCTTCAAGGTTGTCGGTCAAACATACCGCGAGGCGTTTGTATACGGTCACATAAACTATTTTATTATTAATTTCCTCGGAAATATAATAATGTTTATGCCCTTTGGGTTTGCAATTCCGCTGCTGTGGAAAATCGAGGGCAAAAAGGTAATTCTCATCGGATTATGCTGTTCCTGCTTTATTGAGTTCTGTCAGCTCTTCCTTTCAAGAGGAACGGATGTGGACGATTTAATGCTCAACACGCTGGGCACTGCGCTCGGATATCTGCTCTATAAGCTGTTTGAGAAAAAATACGGACAGCTTGCGGCAAAATTCAAGCTGTAAAAGCGGCAAAAACTACAAAAAAAACCGCGCGGGGCGCCCCAAGTAGGCATTATTGCAGAAATTTTTATAAATTATTGAAAACGCGCAAACAATTAACTAAAATATAAACAATAAATAAAATTTAGGAGTTGTTTTACAATGAAAGTAATGGTAGAAACATCCGCCCGCCACGTACATGTTACCCGCGAGGCTCTCGATATTCTTTACGGCGAGGGCTATGAGCTTACAAACAAAAAGGATCTTTCCCAGCCCGGTCAGTTTGCATGCGTAGAGCGTGTAGACGTTGTTGGCCCCAAGGGAACACTTGCAGGCGTATCCATTCTCGGACCTGTCCGCCCTGCTTCCCAGGTTGAGCTTGCTCTTACCGACGCGAGAAAAATCGGCGTTATCGCTCCCATCAGAGAGTCGGGCGACATCGAAGGCACTCCCGGCTGCAAGCTTGTAGGCCCCAACGGCGAGGTTGAGCTTGAGTGCGGCGTTATCGCAGCCAAGAGACACATCCACTTTACCCCCGAAGAGGCAGCCGCAGCAGGTGTTGAGGATAAAGAGATTGTAAGCGTAAAAATCGAGAACGCCGACCGTACAACAATTTTCGGTGATACCGTTGTAC
>JAFRVM010000106.1 GCA_017438505.1 Clostridia bacterium
AATAACGGAAATTTGTGTTACATAAATGTTTCAAAACAGAAAAATCAACCCAAATATTGTATAAATTAAAGAAAAAGTGTGATTGAAAATTCGTCAAAAAAGCGGTTTTGGCGGTTTTATGTTGACAAACCGAGCTTCGTGAGTATAATAATCATAAATCGGGGCAATAATGCGTAACGATATATTTTATCGGCAACCCGACAGAATGGAGGTTTTTTCCGTGAAAGAATTTTCTTACACACTTACAGGTGAAACAGGATTGCACGCCAGAGGCGCAGGAAAGCTTGTTACCGAGGCGCAGAGCTTTAACTCGAATATCAGTATTGTATATAATGATAGAATTGAAAATCTTAAAAGGCTCTTCGCAGTCACTTGTCTTGGAGCAAAAAAGGGTGACTTCGTCACCGTAAGAGCGCAGGGCAGCGACGAAAACGAAGCGGCTACAACGCTTGAAAATTATTTCAGAGAAAATCTGTAAACAAACAAAAAGCGTTTCCGAAATTTTATCGGAAACGCTTTTTATTTACCCTTTTGTCACAACCACCTTGACATCCTTTTCGGCAAGCGCCGTTTCCCACTCGGTTGTAAGGCGTTCGTCTGTTATAAAGGTGTCTATTTTATCTATATCGGCAATACGCGGCACGCCAAGCCTGCCTATTTTGTTTTTGTCGCAGAGGAAGATTGCGGACTCGCTTGAAGAAAGCATAGCTTTTTTTATTTCCGCCTCGCCCTCGGAGGAGTCAACCAAACCGTGTGTCAGAGTCACGCCCTTGCACGAGAAGAAAAACTTATTCGCAAAATAATTCTCGCGTATCGTCTTTTCCGCGACGCGTCCGACAAACGACATATTCCGCGGCGTCAGCTCGCCGCCGGTACAGATTACGTGCATATGCGCGCAGCTTGAAAGCTCGGTGACGATTTTTTCCGCGTTGGTTATGACGGTAAGGCCTTTTTTACCCTTGATGTACCGCGCCAGATGCCACGCGGAGGTGCTCGCGTCAAGGAAAATCGTTTCACCGTCACGGATAAGCGACGCCGCGTACTCGCCTATGCGCTGCTTACCTTCAAAATTTATAATATCCCTATCCATTATCGCAAGCTCCGGCTCCACGCTTTCAACCAGCGTCGCGCCGCCGTAGGTGCGTACTAAAACGCCTTGCTTTTCCAGCTTTTCAAGGTCGGCGCGTATCGTTTCCGTGGTCACGTCAAACTGCTTCGCAAGCTCTACCACAAGCACACTGCGCTCCTTGTTTATTATTTGTTCTATCTTATTTCTCCGCTCTACCGCAAGCATCAGATCAGCCATCCCTTCTCTGTGTTCAAGGATAAAATAGCAGGAGAAAGAACATGGTTCTTTCTCACTATACCTCTTTTTGGATTATACCGGTATTTTATCATACCCGCGGACGTTTTTCAACAGCAAGATAAATTTGTTTGATTAAATGCCGGGTATAAGCAGGCGAGAGCCTATAGGCAGCATTGCGGCGTCCTCTAAGTTATTAAAGGAAACAATATCCTCCTGCGGCACGGCATAACGCTTGGCAATCTCCCATAACGT
>JAFRVM010000107.1 GCA_017438505.1 Clostridia bacterium
ATATTGATTTCGGCTCGGGCATAGGAGTAAACTCGCTTGGCTACAGCAATGAAAAATGGGCGATGGCGGTAGCGCGTCAGGCTGCAAGGCTTCAGCACACCTCAAACCTTTATTACACCCTGCCGCAGACCGAGCTTTCGCAGAAGCTGTGCGGGCTCACCGGTTACAGCGCGGTATTTTTCGGCAATTCCGGCGCGGAGGCAAACGAATGCGCTATTAAGGTTGCCCGTAAATACTCGTTTGATAACTACGGCGAGGGCAGAAACAAGATTATCACCCTTGTCAATTCTTTCCACGGCAGAACGGTAACCACCCTTTCGGCTACCGGGCAGGATGTTTTTCATAACTACTTTTTCCCCTTTACCGGGGGCTTTGACTATGTCGAGGCTGGCAGTATTCAGCAGTTAAAGGAAAAACTTGACGGCACGGTGTGCGCCGTGATGTTTGAGTTTATCCAGGGCGAGGGCGGAGTTTTACCCCTCGACCGCGATTTTGTCGAAGAACTATTTACTTTATGCAAAGAAAATGATATAATAACTATTGCCGACGAGGTGCAGACAGGTATGGGACGTACCGGCACACTGCTGGCAAGCGAGCTTTTCGGGGTCTCGCCCGATATCACGACCCTGGCTAAGGGTCTGGGCGGCGGACTTCCCATCGGCGCGTGCATGGTTGGCGAAAAGCTTGCAGGCGTTATGGGTCCAGGGACTCACGGCTCGACCTTCGGCGGAAACCCCGTCTGCTGCGCGGGCGCAAACGCTGTGCTGGACGAGATTTCAAAGCAGGAATTTCTCGACGAGGTCACAAAAAAAGGCGATCTGCTCGCCGCCTGCGCCGAAGAGATGCCCCACGTCGTTTCGGTCACCGGAGCGGGTCTTATGTGCGGAGTCGAACTTGACGGCAGCGTATCCGCAAAGGATATCGCGGCAAAATGTCTTGAAAACGGTCTGCTTATTCTGACCGCAAAAACAAAACTGCGTTTTCTCCCTCCCCTCAATATAACAAAAATTGAGCTGGAAAAGGGAATTAACATATTATCAAAAGTTTTGGAGGAGGCTTAGTCCAATGAAACATTTACTTAAATTACTCGACCTTTCCGGCGAAGAGATAATCGAGATCTTAAACCTGGCCGATCAGCTCAAATACGAGCAGAAGCACGGTATAAGTCACCGTCTGCTCGAGGGCAAAACCCTAGGCTGCATCTTCCAGAAATCCTCCACAAGAACAAGAGTATCCTTTGAGGTAGGTATGTATCAGCTCGGCGGATATCCGCTGTTTTTATCCTCGCACGATTTGCAGATAGGCAGAGGCGAGCCTGTTCAGGATACAGCCCGCGTGCTTTCGCGCTATCTTGACGGCATTATGATAAGAACCTTCGAGCAGGACGAGGTTGAAACCCTCGCTTCTGTAGGGTCTATCCCGGTTATCAACGGTCTTACCGATTTCTGCCACCCCTGCCAGGTGCTTGCCGACCTTATGACCATCCGTGAGCTCAAGGGCTCTTTTGAGGGTCTTAAGATGAGCTTTATCGGCGACGGCAACAATATGATGAATTCGCTTATCGTCGGCGGCTTAAAGGTAGGCATGCAGGTTTCGGTAGCCTGTCCCGAAGGCTACGAGCCTGACAGGCGCGTACTTGATTTTGCCGCAGGCAATCCCGGCTTCTCTATGCATCGCAAGCCGGCTGACGCAGTCAAGGACGCCGACGTGGTCATTACCGACGTATGGACCAGCATGGGTCAGGAAGAGGAGACCGAGCGCAGAAAGATCGCCTTTGCAGGCTACTGCGTAAGCGATTCTCTTATGGAAAACGCAAAGCCCGACGCTATGGTGCTTCACTGTCTGCCCGCGCACCGCGAGGAGGAGATCACCGCTTCGGTATTCGAGAAGCACGCCTCGGAGATCTTCGAGGAGGCCGAAAACCGTCTGCACGCTCAAAAGGCAGTGCTTGTAAAGGTTATGGGCAACAAATAATAAACAGCTTTAGGGCAGAGAGATCTGCCTTAATATTGGCAAAAAAATGTTAAAAAATTGACAACTTAAAAAGGAGAGATGTTTATGGCGGCATGGTGGGCTTCGCTTACCCTTTTGCAGCAGATTTTCGCGGGAATAGCAATCCCCGCAACGGTAATACTTGTACTGCAGACCCTCCTGTTGCTTTTCGGAGGGGGATTCGGCGACCACGGCGACGGCGATTTTGACGTCGATACCGACGGCGACGGAATTCCCGACTCTCACGGCGGTTTCGGACACGGTTTCGGTCACGGTCATGACCACGACCATGACGATGTTTCGGGTCTGAGACTCTTTACGGTAAGAGGTATGGTCGCCTTTTTCGCCGTCGGAGGCTGGCTGGGCGTTGTGGCCGCGGGAACGGGCATCCAGGCGTTTTGGGCGGTGTTCTTCGCCTTTTTGGGCGGTCTTGCCGCAATGCTTGTGGTTGCGCTGTTTTTTAAGTGGATGCTGGGACTTCAGGAGTCGGGCAACACCGATTACAGCAGCGCCGTCGGATCAACCGCCGAGGTTTATATAACTATTCCCGCAAAAAGCAATGGCAGAGGCAAAATCAATGTTATGCTGGGCTCTCAGCTTATAGAGGCCGACGCGGTGACCGAAAGCGAATCGGCTATAAAACCCCGCACAAGGGTCAAGGTAACAGGTATTTCCGAGGATAACACATACGTTGTTGTCCCCTGTGAATAGATAAATATATAGAAAGGTGGATTTTTATGCCTCCCGAGGTAGTAATTTTAATCATTGTTATAGCTGTTCTGCTCTTTAGTATGCTGCTTGTTGTACTGAGCAGATACCGCAGATGTCCTTCGGACAAAATCCTTGTTATTTACGGTAGAGTCGGTTCCGAGAAGGACGGCTCCTCCCGCTCGTCAAAGTGTATCCACGGCGGTGCGGCGTTTATTGTCCCCATACTGCAGTCATATCAGTATCTCGATTTAACGCCAATCTCCATCAACGTTGATCTTACAAACGCCCTTTCCAAGCAGAATATCCGTATCGACGTTCCCTCCCGTTTTACAGTCGGTATATCCACCGAGCCGGGAATCATGCAGAACGCCGCGGAAAGACTTTTAGGTCTGCGCCTTCAGGAGATCCAGGAGCTTGCAAAGGATATCATCTTCGGTCAGCTCCGTCTTGTAATCGCCACGATGGATATCGAGGAAATCAACACCGACCGCGACAAGTTCCTTGAGGCTGTTTCCCATAACGTGGAATCCGAGCTTAAAAAGATCGGTCTGCGTCTTATTAACGTTAACGTAACCGATATCACCGATGAATCGGGATACATCGAGGCTCTGGGTAAAGAGGCCGCAGCAAAAGCTATAAACGACGCTAAAAAGAGCGTTGCCGAAAAGAACAGAGACGGTTCAATAGGTCAGGCCGAAGCTCAGCGCGACGAGCGTGTTTCGGTATCAAACGCCAACGCCAAGGCGGTCGACGGTGAAAACGAGGCTAAGGCTCTTGTAGCTCAGTCCGACGCAACAAGACGTGAGCGCGAAGCGGAAGCTCTGCGCCGCGCTGTAGCTGCCGAAAAGATTGCCGAAGCCAAGGCTCTGGAAGAAGCGTACGCGGCTGAAAAGGTCGCCGAAGAAGCCCGTGCCGAGAGAGAACTTGCGACAGCTCAGGCAGATACAATCGTAAAGGCGAAAATCGCAAAGGAAAAGGTTGAAATCGAAGCCGAGGCAGAGGCCGAGCGCATCAGAAGAAAAGCTCAGGGTGAAGCCGACGCTATCTATGCAAAAATGCTCTCTCAGGCTAAAGGTATGCAGGAAATGCTTACAAAGCAGGCCGAAGGTCTTGCCGAGATAGTCAAAGCGGCGGGCGGAAATCCCGACAGCGCCGTTCAGCTCATTCTTGCCGATAAGATGGAAGAGCTTATGAAGATTCAGGTTGAGGCTGTAAAGGATATCAAGATAGATAAGGTTACCGTTTGGGATTCCGGCAACGGCGAAAACGGCAAAACCTCTACCGCAAATTTCCTTTCGGGCCTTATGAAGAGTATTCCTCCCGTTCAGGATACCTTGAAGATGAGCGGACTTACTTTGCCCGATTATATCGCAAAGTCGCTTGACGAAACAAAGACCGAAGCACCGAAGGAAAATAAAGAAGCAGAATAATAGTATTATAATAGTATAGAATAAGCCTGCACATGGCAAAAAACGGTGCAGGCTTATTTTTTGTGCATAAGTTGTAAAATTCTTATTAAAAAATTGTTCATATTTCTTGCAAAAGTATGTTGAATTATGAAACACAGAGTGCTATAATACATAATGTGGTATTAAAAACCATTAAATTAAGAGGAGGTTATCCTGAAATGGCAAGAAAGAATAAAAAAGTAAAAGAAGCAGTAGTAGAAGAAGTAGCTGCACAGGAAGCAGCTGCCGAAGAAGCGGTAGAAGAAGTAACCGAAGAGGTTGAAGAGGTAGTAGAAGAGGTAGCTGAGGATGTTGAAGAGGCTGCTGAAGAAGCTGCTGAAGAGATAGCCGACGATGCAGAAGAAACTGCAGAGGAAGCTGTTGAAGAGGCCGAAGAGGAAGCAGAAGAGGCTGCTGAAGAAGCATGTGAGTGCGAAGAATGCGCTGAAGAGGCAGAGGAAGCTGTTGAAGAGACAGTTACCCGTAAGGCTCCGGTTGCAAAAACATTCTCCGTTATTAACTGGATACTCGGTTTGCTTACACTGCCCACCGGTGTCGGCGGAGTTCTTTTCGGTATCCTTTCCCTCATTTTCGGCGGTGTAGCCAAGAAAAAGAGCGGCAAGGCCGCAGGCGGTATTGTTATGGGTATTATTGAACTCGTAGCCGGTCTGCTCCTTATTGCATGTGGCGTTTACTTCTACATTACCAACCCCGATCAGGTTAAAGAGAGTTCAAAAGTTATTACCGATTTCTTAAAGGACTACGGCGTTAACATTTCTCTTTAATTTTTAAAAAGCAAATAAAAAAACCTGTGATTTCGGAAAGACCGATTTCACAGGTTTTTTTACTTGTTTAAAAAAGTATATCCTTTATATATGCTATCAGCCAGTCGGCGCCCCACACAAAGAGGGCGATAAGCGCCAAAAGCAAAAAAGCGCCTATGATTTTTATTGCAATTTGCCACGCGGGGGAGAGATTTGAGAGTAAATTCTGCTGATTGTCCCTGTTGTCGTTCATTTTAGAAAACTCCTTCCAAACACTCAACTTTAGAATTCAATTTATACAAAAAAACCGTAAAAAAATTGTGCAGTAAGAAGATTTAAATTGCGGAAATATGCGGTATGTGACAATCTCTTTGCACGGTTATTCACACAATTATTCTACCATATTCCATAAAAGTTTTCAACATCAATATTAATAAAAACACGAACAATAATTTTAGCATATTGCACAAATAAAAATAACTTTTTTTGTCATTTCTTTGGAATTTTGAATTTTGATTAATAAATCGTTGAAATTTTACTGCCAAAATGGTAAAATTTATAACGGAAAGACAAGGGCTTTGTGCTCTTGAGACCGTACCGAAAGGTACAAAAATCTATTTTTTATTGGAGGAATTCGGCATGTCAAAGTTTACTAAGAGATTCCTTGGCGTTATGCTTTCCGTTGTTTTAATGGTAAGCATACTCGCGGTTGGTTTCTCCGCTTCCGCTATCGAAGAGTGGAGCGCAGCAAAGGCATCAAACGGCGGTTACCAGATGGGCGACCAGGTAACCTACAATGGCAGCACATACGAATGTATCGTTTGGTGGGTAGGCGCAAACAGCATCCCCGGCAGCGATACAACATCTTGGAAGCTTATCAGCGGCGGTAGCGGCAATGAAGGCGGCAACCAGGGCGGCGAAGGCGGCAATCAGGGCGGTCAGACCGGCAACGATCCCGGCGCACCCGTTCTTACATCCGTAACAGTTAACGTTCTTCAGACCCGTGACCCCGAAGAGTACATGGGCTGGGGCTACAGCTCAAGAGCGGCTACAGAGACTGATGTATCTCTGCGTAACTTCTCCGCTTGTAAGGCAATCAACCTCGTACCCGGCGACGATATCGTAGTTTACACACATATCCGTTCCGGTTCCTGGTATCTCGGTTCTTATGACGACTGCGCACGCATTAAGGTTGACTCCCACGGCTGCATCACAGTTTCCGGTGCATCCTTTGGCTGGAGCGGCGTTACAGATAAGTCCACATGTAACTATCTCGCTACTCCCTCCTACGGCGGAATCACTCTTAAATATCAGTCCAACTCCGGCACACAGACAATCTACACCTCCCAGTATCTTTCTCAGCCCACAGACGGCGGCGTATACGGCGCAGGTGTTGACGAAGCAACTCTTGAAGATTGGGCAACTCTTAACGTAAACCTCGCTCTTACAGCAGAGGGCGGCGACCGTCAGGCCTTCTCCGTAAACTATGTTCAGGACCTCATCGCAGGTCTTGGCGCTCCTGCCCGTACAATCGCCCGCAACTCTGAATTTGAAGCTTATGTTCAGGATCTCACAGCTTGGTACGCTCAGTGCAAAGCAGAGAACGACGACTACATGACCCATTACAACTATCAGTATTCCGATTACTATCTGCATGACGTATACTGCCAGGGCGTTTGGGATACAATGCCCGCTCACTACGGCTGGGCTCAGGACGAGAACACAGTTCCCGGACGTATGATCGCTTCTCAGTACAACCTCAACGGCTATTCCTACGGTCTCGCAGGCGGCGGCCAGAACCCTTGGGTTCTCTGCGACTACCTTGAGAGAAACGCAGGCGTAGCAGGCACAGCCGGTGAAGGCTGGCAGTACGGCTACGACGAAGTAGCCGAGACTCCTTACCTCTGGAATGCTCAGTACGGCATCTTCCTTACCTATGAAAACGCACAGTCCCTGCAGGCAAGATGTGATTACATCAACAGCAAGAACCTCGCAGGCTGTATCATTTGGGAAATCTCCGGCGATCAGACAGCTACCTATGAGATGACCGCTATAATGAGAGACGAGCTCAAGAACAACGGCAAGCAGGTTATTGCTTACTTTACAAACTGGGCTGTTTACAACAAGTTCCATCAGTATCAGGATCCCACAATCCTTCCCTGGGATAAGCTCACAGTTATCAACTACGGTTTCTTCCAGGTAGGCGGCTACTCCGAGGGTTATCCCGACAGACAGGGTTCCGTTCTTTATCCCGCAAACACACTTCAGTCTATGGACAGATGGGCAGACGACTACACAGTAGTAAGCACATCTGACGCAGCAAACGCTCCTAACATGCTTCTCTCCATGGCTGATATGGCAGCTCAGTATCCCGACGTTAAGATCATGGCTTCCGTAGGTGGCTGGACACGCGGTGACGGATTCAACTCCATGGTTCAGACTGCTGCTACAAGAAGCACCTTCATCAACTCTGTTATCCAGTTTATGAACAAGTATACATACTTCGACGGTATCGACTTCGACTGGGAGTATCCCACAGTTGACCGTCTGCCCGACTTCGATGATCCTAACGATATGGGTTCACCCACAGTTGAGGGCAACTTCTCCAAGTATGCCGACCTTATGGAAGAGATGAGAACAGCTCTCAACTCCACATTCGGTTCCTCCGGCAGAAATATGATCACAACCTGCGCTCCCGCAGACCCCGACAAGCTCAGCACAGACCCCACCTCCATGGTAAGACTTGCTAACGCTTGTACATACCTCAATGTTATGACCTATGACTATCACGGTGCATTCGATCCCATCATCGGTTATAACTCTCCTCTCTACACTCCCGCAGGCATGACCGAGGCCGTAGACGGCGCTCGTGCATGGTCCACCGATTCCACAGTAGCTGCTTACAATGCAATCGGCATTGCCAACAGCAAGCTCAACATCGGTACTCCTTACTATTCCAGAGGCTGGGCCGGCGTTAAGACCGATGCTAACGGCGCACCCATGGGCCTCCAGGATCCCACTCCTCTTGATATCGAAGTAACAAATTCTCTCGTTATCACAACTCCCGATTCCACAATCGGTGTTGGCGATACACTTGACGTTGCTTACACAGTTGCTCCCGCAGGCACAACAGTTACATGGACATCCAGCGACACAGCTGTTGCTACAGTTGACGCAAACGGTGTTGTAACAGGTGTTGCAGCAGGTACCGCTGTTATTACAGCTACAGGTTCCAACGGTCTGACAGATACTCTCAACGTAACAGTTGAAGCAGCAGCTCAGCCCGACATCCAGGCTTACATCTTCAAGGTAGGCAGCCAGAACGCTTACTGGGCAACTTATGACTATCCCTTCACAGTTGAAGTTCCCTGCCAGTATGTAGGCGGATTCACATACGTTCCCTTCAGAACTATTGCTACCGCTGCAGGCGCTAAGAGCGTATTCTACAACAGCAATACAGCTGAAATCACAATCGAAAACGCTTACGGCATGACCTTCGTTCTTTCGATCGGTTCTACCGACATGCGTTACACGACCGATGGTGTCACATATTACGACGGCACTATAAACGCTGCTCCCACATTTATCGACGGTCAGGTTTGTCTGCCCACTCGTGATACAGCTTCCATCACATTCGCAAGCGTTGCATACGTTTCTACCAGCAACGACGGCAGCGGTTATGTAATCGTTTCCGAAACCGCATTTGACGAAGCCGGCAACGAGGCAGCTATTGCAGCTTACGACGCTAAGTTTGCCGCATAATTGCAGCTAATCGCTTGTAAAACCTAATATTTAGCCCTCGGCAGATCCTGTTGGGGGCTAAATTTATCAAAACGGGAGGTACACATGAAAAAAATAATCAGTATTTTACTTTCTTTTGTTATGATTTGTTCCGCTTTTTGTTTCAGTGCCTTCGCAGCTCCTGTTAAGGCTGAAGCTGCAGGCGAACAGTATGTTTGTTTAGGCTACCTTGCCGACTGGATGTTCGATTCCCAGTCCGACCTTCGCGCAATCGACTTTAACAAGCTCACTCATGTAAACTTTGCATTCTCTCTTATAAATTCCAGCACATATCTGCCTGAAATCGGCTCCCCCTCCAAGCTCGTTATGATTACAAACGAGATTGCACGTCAGGGCGCCGACACAAAGGTAATGATCTCCATCGGCGGATGGGGCGCAGGCTATTTCTGCGAGGCTTGTAACTCCGCTTCCAGAAGAACAGCTTTTGCCAACAGATGCGCAAGCTGGTTTGATCAGTACAACATCGCCGGTATCGACCTTGACTGGGAATACCCCGGCGACGGCGTTGCGGGCATCTCTTACTGCTCGAACGATAAGACTGACTTTACTGCTCTTATGCAGGCAATCCGCAATGCTATCGGAAGCAACCGTCTTCTCACTATGGCAGGCGGCGCAAGCGCATCCCGTGCATCTCAGCTTGAGTGCTCCAAGCTCGCCGGTATCCTCGACTTTGTAAACCTGATGAACTATGACTACAACAGCACCAACCATGCAAGCTTCTCCCAGACAAAGTCTTCGGCACAGGCATGGGTAAACGCAGGTTTCTCCAAGAAGCAGATCAACATCGGTCTTCCCTTCTATGCAAGAAGCACATCCTCCACATGGGACTGGATGGACTATGTTGACCTCGTTCCCCGCATTCTCAACGGTCAGATCACCGTTACAACAGTTACCGACGAATCCTACGGTATGGCTAACGGTCAGAAGATTTCCTTCGATACTCCCGAACAGATTAGAAAGAAAGACCTTTGGGTTAAGGAACAGGGCTACGGCGGCGTTATGTGCTGGGAGCTCATGCAGGACTACAACGGAGACCTTCTCTCCACAATGTATGACTACATCAACGGCTCGGGCACCTATAACTCCCCCTATATTCCCATTCCCGGCATCGAGAACAACACAGTTGCTCTTGTTACCAACCTTCAGGCTACAAACGTAACTCAGACATCCGCAAGACTCACATGGACAGCTTCTGCTGACGCTGACTACTATCAGATTTACAGCGGCTCCACACTTGTAGGCACAACATCTTCCACATCCTACAATCTCTCCGGCCTTACCGCCAGCACCTCTTACACATATAAAGTAAGAGCCTGCACAAAT
>JAFRVM010000108.1 GCA_017438505.1 Clostridia bacterium
CAGGCTCAGGCTATATCTCCTACGATGTATTCCATCCCACAAGTGCCGGTACCGTTGAGGTTATGGTTCGCAGCAACTACAACCCCCGCATCAAAGCTACAAAGACAATAACCATCGACGGCACACATCACGCTCTTATGGGTATCTCTCCTGTAAACGCCAATGTTTCGGTTGAGCAGGGCGGCACAGCACAGCTTGAGGTAACATACAATCCCGCAAACGCCTCCAATAAGACCCTTACATGGACATCTGTATATCCCGAAATCGCAACTGTTGACGCAAACGGCGTTGTCACCGGCGTTTCCGCAGGTACAGGCATGATTATAGCCTGCTCCGAGGATGGCGGACGCGCATGCATCTTCGCAGTTAACGTTACAGCTCCCGCTGCAAGCATTGTTATCAACAACGGCGCTGCAAGCGCAAGCGTAACAGATCTCGGCACAACCAATCTTACAGTGGTTCTCTCCAACACAACCTATCAGGCAGTTACATGGAGCAGCTCCGACACAACAGTTGCAACTGTATCCGGCAACGCTTCCTCCGCTACCGTAACCGCTCTTAAACCCGGCACGGTAACGATCACCGCAGAGTACAGCTACGACAGCGCCATAAAGGATACTATCTCGGTAACCGTAAATAAGGCGAACGTAAGCGTAAGCATTTCCGGTAACAGTACTGTTGAAGAGGAAAGCAACATCACCCTTACCGCTTCGGTAACACCCGCTGTTTACGACAGAAGCGTAACATGGTCCTCCTCCAACACAAGCGTTGCAACCGTCAGCTCGAGCGGCGTTGTAACAGGTGTCGGTGAAGGTACAGCGACAATTACAGCGACAAGTAAGTACGATACCACCAAGACCGCAACCAAGACCATTACGGTTACGGCTAAGTCCCAGGGCGGCGGAACAACAATTTACGCTCCCGCGTTTAGTGCATCGCAGTCCACATATCCCGCAGGCGCAGTTGTATACAATCCTGCTGACGGAAAGTACTACTCGTACTTTAATGCAAATCTTATTGCATGGACTAATACCGGCGCAATAGATAGCGCGTGGACACAGGTTACCACTGACTTGTCCAACGTTCCCACCGATTCCACAAACTATGGCTCTCATTACTGTACAGAGGTTGTATATAACGGAACAGATTATCTGCTTCCCACAACTGCGTATGGCACAGGTTATGCGGTATCCAACGGTTGGATGAATCTGACGTCCTTCTGGAATCCTGTTCCCGCAGCTTACAGCCAGTACTTCAATGTAGGCACGACATACTAAGGTTCAAATGAAGCTATAACGACATAAATATCTTTATCTAAAGTGAACAACTAGATACCTGCCTGGGGCGGAGGAACTTTTGGTTCCTTCGCCCCCTCTTTTTCTATATTGTTTGCAAGTTTTTTTTAATCTGTTCATAATTTACCGTTGCTCACGGTGTAAAATGCTGATATAATCATATTAAAGGTATAAAAAGAGGAGGATTTTTATGGAAACCAAGAAAATAGAAATAGTTGACGACGATCAGAATATATGTGAACTTCTGCGGCTTTACGTTGAACGCGAGGGTTATGAAATCTGCATGGCAAACGACGGCAAAAAGGCTATCGAGGTTTTCGAGAGCGAATCGCCCGACCTTGTACTGCTCGACATCATGCTTCCTGAGCTTGACGGCTGGCAGGTATGCCGAGAAATAAGAAAAAAATCACAGTGCCCCATAATTATGCTCACAGCCAAGGGTGAAATTTTTGACAAGGTGCTCGGTCTTGAGCTGGGCGCAGACGACTATGTTACAAAGCCTTTTGAGGCAAAAGAGGTTATCGCCAGAATCAAGGCGGTTTTGCGCCGCAGCGATAAAAATGACGAAAACGAAATAAAAGAGATAAGCTACGACAAGCTTAAAATAAACCTTACAAACTACGAGCTTATTGTGGACGGCGTTCAGGTGGACGCTCCTCCCAAGGAGATGGAGCTTATTTATCACCTTGCCAGCAACCCCAACAGGGTTTTTACCCGCGACCAGCTTCTCGACGAGGTATGGGGCTTTAACTACTACGGCGATTCCCGCACCGTTGACGTACACGTCAAGCGCCTGCGTGAAAAGCTTGAGGGCGTATCCGATAAGTGGTCGCTTAAAACGGTTTGGGGCGTAGGTTATAAGTTCGAGGCGAAATAATTTATGTTTACCCGGATAAAAAACAACATTGTTTTTCTTTATCACAATATAAGCAGGTCAATACTTGCAAAATATCTGATTGTAACAACCGCGATAATTCTTATCAGCCTCATTGTTCTGGGATCTTCCATGACCTTCTTTGTGTCGGACAGGTGGAAGGAGGAAAAGCAGTCGATGCTTGCAAGCAACGCGAGCGTTATTGCCAACCTTGTAAGCCAGCTCTCCACTGTTTCACATTCGGCGGAGAGCACCGATGAAACCACAGAATACTTGTGGAGCTACAATCAGTCGCTGCCCTTTTATTTTTACTATACGGCAAACAATATAGGCGCGGATATTTTTATGGTGGATTCCAACGGAGCGCTTCAGATATGCTCTGAAAACGGAGGAGACGCCGACAGTCGGGAAAAAACCTGCCGTCACAGTGAACATGTTTTCCCCGCCTCTCTTATCGGGGCTGTTATGAACTCAACCACCGATTACCGCACAACCGGCACAATGGACGGCATTTATGACGAGGCCAACTACATAGTTGGTGTCCCGATTGTTGCCCATGATGCCGAAAGCGATACAGATGTGACAGTGGCGGTTATTTTTGCCGCCACCCCTGCGGATATGGTTTCAAATTTCCGCACCGATATAACAAAGCTTATCACGATTACTCTGCTGGTCGTTCTTGCCTGCGCGGTAGGAGCGCTGTATATTATGACCCGCAGATTAGTCAACCCTCTGCGTCAGATGGCGGCGGCGGCCAGAGCTTTCGGAAACGGGGATTTTTCGGTGCGCGTTCCGGTTTCTTCGGACGACGAAACCGGACAGCTTGCCATAGCCTTCAACAACATGGCAGCTAGCCTTTCCGCGTCGGAAAATATGAGTCGCAGCTTTGTCGCCAATGTCTCGCATGAGCTTAAAACCCCCATGACAACCATCGCCGGATTTATCGACGGCATACTGGACGGCACAATTCCCGCATCGCAGCAGGAAAAATATCTCTCGATAGTTTCTGCGGAAACGCGCAGACTTTCGCGTATTGTCCGCTCAATGCTTGTCCTTTCTAAAATGGACAGCGGAGAAATGGTGCTTAATCCGGTTAAATTCGACCTTACCAATACGATTGTCACCTCTCTGCTCTCTTTTGAGCAGCAGATAGAGGCGAAAAATCTTGAAATAAGGGGCATGGACGAGCTCGACTCGGTCTATGTCAACGGAGATCCCGACCTGATTCATCAGGTGGTGTATAATCTGCTTGAAAACGCCGTAAAATTTACAAATGAGGGCGGATATATCGAGATAGGCATTGACTACCGCGACCGCACACATTTTGTAAAAATACGCAACAGCGGTCAGGGTATTTCTCAGGACGATATAATGCATATATTCGAGCGTTTCTACAAATCCGACAAATCCCGCAGTCAGGATAAAACCGGAGTGGGACTCGGACTTTATATAGTCCGTTCAATTGTTGCCCTGCACGGCGGACAGATATCTGTATCCAGCAAAGAGGGTCAGTACAGTGAATTTGAATTCTCACTCCCTGACAGACAAAAGTAGGTTTTTTCATATTTTTTACGTTTGTTTTGAATTTTGTTTCAAATAATAGTAGTATTTGTTCATAACTTTGCTATATAATATAGGCAATTAATTGAAAGGGGTAAATTTCAATGACAAATGACAATAACGAGCTTGATAACGGCTTATGGGATGAGGTTATCAATGAAAATAAGGCGGACGAAGACCTCTCCGGCGGTTTAGGTAAGACTGAAACCGAAGCTTCAAATATGCCCTGGTACGCACAGCCCTCGTCTTTTGAGCAGAACGCAAGAGAATCTGAAAAAAGCGCGGATGAAATTACTTCTGCCGTTCACTATGTTGAGAACAGCTTCGCCGATTCGATAAATCCTCCCACCTCGTCACAGAGATTGGCCGGAACACCGCCCACATCGAGCAATTACTACAATCCCTACGCTTCTTCTTCGGCTTCCGCACAGTCCAAGTCTAAAAAGCAGAAGAAATACATCTCTCAGGGAGTGTTCTTCACGGTAATTGCCGGCATGCTGGTACTCTTTATTCTTGCAAGCGCAATTATCGCAGCGTTTTCCTCGGGCGCAGGCAGAAAAATTCTAACAAGAAACAACGAAGATACTGCAATCAGCGTCCCCACCGTTACCATCAACGATACTCCCGTTACCGACACAAAGGTTTACGATACCGACACAATTCTTACTCCCGCTCAGGTTGCTGCTTTAATTAAGCCCTCGGTAGTAAGCGTTATCACATATGATACGTCCGTTTTCGGAACAAGCCAGAGCCAGGGCTCGGGCATCATTTATAATTCTGACGGATATATTATTACCAACTCCCACGTTGTGGGCGATACAAAGAACAACCGTGTAACGGTTATTCTTGCAGATGGCGACAAAGAGTATCAGGCGACAGTTCTCGGTTACGATACCACTACCGATCTTGCAGTATTGAAGATTGACGAAAAGAATCTTACCGCCGCCGAATTTGGCAAGAGCGAAAGCCTTGTCACCGGCGACATGGTACTTGCTGTCGGCAACCCCGGCGGAATCCAGCTTGCCGGTTCGGTTTCGGTAGGTTATGTTTCGGGTATCAACCGTGTTATAGACGGCGACGGCACATCCTCCAGCGCAATGAAGTATATCCAGACAGACGCTGCCATCAACCCCGGAAACTCCGGCGGCGCTCTTGTAAATATGTACGGTGAGGTTGTAGGCATTAACACCGCTAAAATCTCCGGCGCGGATTACGAGGGACTCGGCTTTGCCATCCCCATTACAACAGCAAAGCCCATAGTTGAAGATCTTGTTGCATACGGCTATGTCACCGGCAGAGTCAAGCTCGGTATTTCGTGCTATGAGATAAGCTCCTCCATGTCATATTATTACAGCATTCCCGAGGGACTTTATGTTCAGACTATAGATGCCGACAGCGATCTTAACGGAAAGGTTCAGGTTGGCGAGATAATTACAAAGATTAACGGCAAGGCTGTTTCAACCGTCAGCGATGTTCAGGACATCACCAACGGAATGAATGCCGGCGATACCGTAACCCTTACTGTTTACTCCGGCGCAACTCAGCTAAGCAAGGCAAGGACTTATGAGGTTAAGGTAAAGCTGATTGCGGATAAGGGCGACAGCCAGAGCGAGCAGACAGTGCCTTCGACTCCCTCCAATCCCGGCAATGGCGCATACGGCGGCAACGGTGGAAATTACGGTGGATTTGGAGATTTGTTTGATTACTTTTTCGGAAGATAACATTTAAAGCAGACCCCGCCTGTCAATGACAGGCGGGGATATTGTTTTTAATTTGCAATCGGCTGCTGTCGCCCCTCGTGGTCGATGGCATAATTATCGCGATAGATGTTTTCCGAAATAGGCACTATTTTATATCCCTTTGCCTGCAGAGCCTCAATTATGCCGGGCAATGCCTCCGGGGTGTGCAGCGCGGCATTGTGGAAAAGCACAATGGAACCGCTTTTAACCTGGGGCACAACTCTGTTTGTAATCTCCTGCGCCGAAAGATCCTTCCAGTCAAGACTGTCCACATCCCACTGTATGCAATACATTTTCATGTCAGAAAGAGTGTTTATAAGGCTGTCGCAGTATTCGCCGTATGGCGCACGGAAAAGCAGGGGAGACCTGCCGGTTATTGTTTCGATTTTTTTGTTGCAGGTTTCAATTTCCTGCCTTATTTTTTCCTCCGAAAGACTTGCCATATGCGGGTGAGTGGTGGAGTGGTTCATAACCTCGTGTCCGGCATCGCTCAGAGCCTTTACAGATTCGGGATATTTATCCACCCAGTCGGCAACCACAAAAAAGGTTGCCTTTACATCGTATTTTGCCAGGATTTCAATAAGCTTTTCGGTGTCCTCATTGCCCCACGCGGCGTCAAATGAAAGGCTTACAATTTTGTCGTTTTCCTCACGCCCGACACTGTAAATGGGCAGCAGTTTTTTGGAAGCCGCCGAGGCTGTCGTAGCTCTTACCGCACCGCCTGCTGCCGCAAATATTGCCGTAAGAGTGAGAATTGTGCAAAGTCCGATAACCGTAATTTCCTTTTTTCCGAATAAATAGAATTTCATAATTTTCCCTCCTTAAAACCATTGTATGAGCCTGTTTTTTATGTAATTACAATTTTAAATGCACAATTCGATATGATGTAAACAGAAATTGCACCGTATATACAAGGTTTTACAAAATGTTTATATATGCCCTTTGACACGGCAGCGTATATCCTGTATAATTAAAACAAACAAGTAAAGGGATGTGCTTTTGTTGAAACGTACAGTCGCATTGATACTCACAGCTTTTATTATATTTTCCCTTGCCTGTTCCTGTGGAAAAGGCAAGGGGCAGTCGCAGCCTTCCGGAGGGGAAAACGCCGAATCGCTGTCGCAGCCCGCAACGGTAATGGTTACCTTTGCCGAGGGAAAAACGGTCATGCAGTACGGTGCTATTCTTGAAGAAAAAGGCGTTTGCAGCGCAGAGGAATTTTTCCGCGCGGTTAACGATGTCGATTATACCGGGGATTACGGCTTCCTGCCGGAATACTCCTCCCTTGCGGACAGGCCATACCGTCTGGAAGGATATCTTTACCCCGATACATACGAGTTCTATTTGAATACCAATGGCGAAAATGTTGTTCGCAAAATGCTGAGCAACTTTTCGAACAAAGTGCTGGAAGTATTTAATAATGCGCCCGATAAACCGCTAAGCCTTGACCAGTCCGTAATTCTCGCCTCAATTATTGAACGCGAATCATATGTGGAATCGGAACGCCCGAAAATCGCGCAGGTCTTTTTTAACAGGCTTAATGCAAGGGGCAATCTGGCTTATCTTAACAAGCTGCAGTCGGATGCAACAAGATATTACCCTTACACCTCCTCTGACGTCCCCAAGGGCTTTGAGAGCGAATACAACACATATGAGATAAAAGGGCTTCCCAAGGGTGCGATATGCAACCCCTCTATTTCTGCGATTTCCGCTGTATTTTCTCCGGATGCAAGCGTAACCGCCTACTATTTTTACACCGACAAAAACGGTAAGCACTATTATGCCGATACCTACGAGCAGCATCAGAAGAACGTAAAATACTGCAAGGATAACGGCCTTGCCGGATAAAAAATATGAGTAATTTACCTGATTTTGACGAGAGAAGCGCACGTACACGTCTGCTATTGGGGGATGAGGGTTTAAGCTCGCTTAAAAATGCCAGAGTCGCGATTTTCGGAGTCGGAGGCGTCGGCTCATTTGCCGCCGAGGCGATTGCCCGCGCGGGGGTTGGAAGCATTGACCTTTTTGACGGCGATATTGTAGCCGCTTCAAATTTAAACCGTCAGCTTGTAGCCCTGTGCAGCACATTGGGTCAGCCTAAAGCGCGGGTTATGGCGCAGAGAATTAATGATATTAACCCGGATGCAAATGTTCGCGCCGTGTGCGAATTTTATACCGCCGAAAACGCCGACAGCTACCCTCTTGAAGGTTATGACTACATTATTGACGCCATAGATATGGTCAGCGCAAAGCTCGAGCTGATTAAAAGGGCAAAAGCGGCGGGCAGGCCAATCATCTGCGCAATGGGAGCGGGCAATAAGCTCGACCCAACGCGCTTTGAAGTGAGCGACATTTTTTCCACAAGCATGTGTCCGCTGGCAAGGGTGATGCGCCGGGAACTTAAAAAAATGGGCATAACCTCGCTTAAGGTTGTTTACTCAAAGGAAGAACCGGCGTCAAACTGCCGTCCCTGCGGCACGGTATCTTTTGTGCCTTCCTCGGAGGGACTTATTATTGCCGGAGAGGTTATAAAAGATCTATGCAGCAATTCTTATAAGAAAAAATAAAAATTTCTAAAAAAACTATTGACAACTAGTCGGCGGTGTGATAATATACTCTTCCACGCCTTAATGGCGGGTATGTATAAAATTAAAAATTAATATTTCAGGCTGATGCTTTGAAAAGATGAAAGGAGCTTCCCTAGGGGAAGTCTGCCCTTTCGGAGTTTCAAAGCATCAGCTTTTTGTCTCCGAAGCTTTATATGAAGGGAGGAACACAACGCTTACAACTTAATAGGCCCGGCTGCAAAGGGCACGGAAAAAGTTTTTGCAGCAGCTACCGCCGGAGGCTCAAGACCGGCGGGCAGACTGTTTAAGTTTTGTCTGCAGTGCCGCGGCTGCCGGTTATTTAATGCGGGTTAAACGATGTGTTGTTACGGATTGGAGGAGTGTTTTTATGAAATATGAGATTTCCAACATTTTCGCTTTATCAATCAAAGACCAGGAATATGAAGAAAGCTGTTATGACAATACGGGAGTTGTTTGTGAACGTTTCACAGGGGCGGCAAACGAACTTGCGGAGGGAGACTTTCTTGGGTGGCAGTTAAATTGCGGCGTCAGGGACGAGCTCTGCGCCTTTGCGTTTTCAAAAAAAGGAGCTGCCGTTACAAGGCGGGATATGGAATGGATATTTGAAAAGACCTCGATGCTCTGCGAGCCGGAAGCCGGCTCGTTTGCCGATGTGTTCGGCGAAGGCAGAACGCTTTGGCTGCTGTCAAATCCAGATGCAGAAAGTGAGGATGAGAATACCCCTAAAATACGCTTTCGCAAATCAATTATGGACTATTTCGTAGACGTTTTTAAAGAGCTGAAAAAGCTGGGGGCGGCCGTCCGTATAATAACGTCAGCCGGAAGCGGCGGAAGGGGCGCTGTGGTTTTCAGCTTTCCTGACAGTATAACGCTGAGAATGAAGACCATGCTATCCTTTGTTATCGGCAAAATGACGCTTACGGAAATTGACAGCGGTGCGAATCTGCTGCATGAGAAAAATCTCCTGTCGGCAGATCGGTTCGCGACTGTGACCCGGTGTTTTTTTGAGGCGTACTTTAAAACAAAAGAAGAAAAGACGGAGGATTGTGACGGTGAACTGCCTTTTGATGATGAAACGATCTTTGAACTTGATGAAACCGACCCGGAAGAAGCTTTTACACCTATTGAAGAGCTGGATCTAAGCATCCGCTCATACAACAGCCTTAAACGAGCGGGAGTTGCCTGTGTTGAGCAGTTGTGGCAGATGTCGGAGGATGAGCTGCGCCGTATTCGCAATCTCGGGCTCAAAAGCGTAAACGAAATCCGGGAAAAACTCAGATCGTTTAGGCCCGAACCCGCCGCGGCCTCCAAAGAGCCCGAACCGTCCTATATCGAAATGCTCAACCGGTTAATAGGCCTGGAAAACGTAAAGGAGCAGATAAATAAGATTGCCGCTCTTGCCCGTATGAAAAAGGATATTGATTCACTGCGCGGCGGGCTTCCGATAGTACTCAATATGGAATTTGTGGGCAACCCCGGTACTGCCAAAACCACTGTGGCAAGAATAGTCGCCGGGCTGCTTTGTGAGATAGGACTGATTAAAAGCGGAGAGATAGTCGAGGTCGGACGTGCGGACCTGGTGGGGAAATATGTGGGACATACAGCCGATAATGTCAAATCTGTTTTTCAAAAAGCAAAAGGTAAGCTATTGTTTATAGACGAGGCCTACTCCCTTGTTGAACCGTGGGAGGGATCGTTCGGAGACGAGGCAATCAACACTATTGTTCAGGAGATGGAAAACCGCAGAGAGGACACGGTTGTTATTTTTGCAGGTTACCCGCGAGAAATGGAGGAGCTTTTTTCACGCAACCCCGGCCTGCGCTCGCGAGTGCCTTTTACGGTATGTTTCAATGATTATTCTCCCGAAGAAATGGCAAAAATCTCAGAACTTGAGGCGGAAAAAAGAGGTTTTTGCATCACTCCCGAAGCGATAGAAAAGGTTGCCGCAATCTGCGGCGAATGTCAGGAGAACACGGCATCCGGCAACGGAAGATTTTGCAGAAATCTTGTCGAGAAGGCCATTCTCAATTACGCTTTCAGAAAATACGGTACACCCGACAGCAACCCGGAAAGGGATCTCAAGCTTATAGCAGATGATTTTACTTTCCAAAAAGAATCGCCCGCCAAGAAGGAAAGAACGCCCATAGGCTTTATCGCCTGACTTTTGCAGGTTTTTGTTTTGGCACATGCATTTTATTTTGTTAAATTCCTTGACACGTCATGTGTGTTTGGAGTATAATATCAATTAATCATTTTTGTAGCTAAGGAGAGTTTATTATGGCACAAAAACAGTACAAGATGACCGCGGAAGGTAAAGCGTCACTGGAAAAAGAGCTTGAAGAGCTCAAAACAGTCAAACGTCAGGAAGTCAAAGAGAAAATCAAGGTTGCCCGCTCCTTCGGTGACCTTTCGGAGAACAGCGAATACGACGAGGCCAAAAACGAACAGGCTATCGTTGAGTCCCGCATTGCCACACTGGAGGCAATGCTTAAAAATGTTGTCGTTATTGACGAGAGCAGCATTTCAAACGAGACAATCAGCATAGGTTCAAAGGTAAGTCTTTTGAATGTCACAAAATCAATAGAGGTCAACTATCACATTGTCGGCTCTACCGAGGCGGATCCGTTTAACGGCGCTATCTCGGACGAGTCCCCCGTAGGCAGAAGCCTTTTGGGTCACGGCATCGGTGATGAGGTTGATGTTGAAACGCCCGCCGGAATTACTGTTTACAGAGTTTTGGGTATAGACAGATAATGAATTTTTCGGGCAATGCGCGCACACGGCGCTTTGCCCGTTTTTACTGCAAAAATTGAGAGGAGAACATACTAATGGCAGACAACAACACAAACGCAAACGAAGCTCAGGAATTAAGCGAGCTTTTACAGATAAGAAGGGACAAGCTCTCGGCTCTTCAGGAGCAGGGCAAGGACCCCTTTGTTATTACGCTGGGCAATCAGAATATCCATTCTAACGAGATTGCCGAGAGGTTTGAAGAGCTTGAGGGCAAGGACGTATGCATCGCCGGCAGAATTATGAGCCGCCGCATTATGGGCAAGGCTTCATTTGCCTCCATTCAGGACAGAAACGGTAGAATGCAGGTCTACGTTCGCCGCGACGATGTGGGCGAAGAGGTCTATATGGATTTTAAGAAGCTGTGGGATATCGGCGATATCTGCGAGGTAACCGGCTTTGTTTTCAAGACCCAGACAGGCGAGATAACCGTCCACGCAAGAGAGATAAGACTTCTTTCAAAGAGCCTTCTTCCTCTGCCCGAAAAGTTCCACGGACTAAAGGACACCGACACCCGCTACCGTCAGCGCTATGTTGACCTAATTGTTAATCCCGAGGTCAAGGACACCTTTGAAAAGCGTGCGATTATCATAAAGACCATCCGCGACGTGCTGGACGATATGAACTTTGTTGAGGTTGAGACACCCGTACTCAACGTAATTCCCGGCGGCGCCGCCGCGCGTCCCTTTATCACATACCACAACACCCTCGAGATGGAAATGTATCTGCGCATAGCCACCGAGCTGTACCTTAAAAGACTTATTGTCGGCGGCATGGAGCGCGTTTACGAGATAGGCAGAATTTTCCGCAACGAGGGCATGGATATCCGCCACAACCCCGAATTTACCTCTATTGAGCTTTATCAGGCGTACACCGACTACCACGGCATGATGGATATTACCGAAAAGCTCATTTACGAGTGCGTGCTCAAGGTCTGCAAGGATACAAAGGTTATCTATCAGGGCACCGAGATTGACTTTTCCGCTCCATTCAAGCGCCTTTCCATGCTTGAGGCGGTTAACCAGTTTGCGGGCGTGGACTTTGACAGCTTTAAGGGCGATGATAATGCCGCGCGTGACGCCGTAAAGGCTATGGGCGCTGAGCTCAAGGGTACCGAGAGCTGGGGCGACTGCCTTGTTGTCGCCTTTGAGGAAAAGGTTGAGGATAAGCTCATTCAGCCCACCTTTATTTACGATTACCCGGTTGAAAATTCCCCGCTCACAAAGCGTAAGCCTTCCCGCCCCGAGCTTACCGAGCGTTTTGAGCTTTTTGTATACGGCAGAGAGCTTGCCAACGCATACTCGGAGCTTAACGACCCCATCGACCAGAGGGAGAGATTTGTCCGTCAGGCCGAGCTTCGCGCCGCGGGCGACGAGGAAGCAAATATGCTCGACGACGACTTTTTGACCGCGCTTGAGTACGGTATGCCTCCCACGGGCGGCATGGGAATGGGCATCGACCGCCTTGTAATGTTCCTTACCGACAGCGCTTCCATCAGAGATGTTTTGCTCTTCCCGACAATGAAACCGCTGGAGAAATAAACCACCATATATAGTAGTTGCAGCATACGGTAACGTATACATATTGCGCATTTTAAAAACCGAATTATTATTTTACTAAAAAATTACTAAAAAAGACTAAGAGGTACACAATACAAGTATAGCATAAATTTAAAAGCGAAAAATTAAGGGCTATAAGATTTAATTATCTTATAGCCCTATTGACATTTATGATATTTGGCCAAAACTCAATCTTTCTTCTGAAAGTGTAGATAATACTATTTCTTTATTTAAAAGCACAATCTATACTTATATGTGAAAATCTGAATTAATATTGACATAATAACAAAACCGTCTTATACTGAAACTGTGTTATTAAACACGCTTCATATTATTATGTTGATGAACCGAGGTCTGATATTAGTTTAAATGATCTTTGGAAGAGCAGCTTGCGTATCAATAGGAATAGTAGAAATCAAAATTAGGGGAGGAAACATAATGAAATGCAAGAACTGTGGATTTGACAATCCAAAACAAGCAAAGTTTTGTATAGGCTGCGGCACAGTATTGAAAAATAGGAAACCAAAATTCTGGCAAGTGGGTTTGGGCATTTGTGCTGTCTTATTGATTGGCGGTATTTCTTTTCTATATTTAACCGGAAGTATAAATCAAGTGAAAACCAATCAGAATCATAGCAAAAAAACGAATAAATCCGATGTGTCTGCGCTTGTAAAAGAAAGCTTGTCATATAGCAGTATGAGAATAATACCGGATTCAGAAAACTCTTTCGTTTTTATTGCTGATGATGGTCGTCTCTGTTCTTATGATTTTAAATGGGGAGAATTTGAAACAAAGATGTATGACATTGCTTCGATCAGCTATGCTCCCTATAGTTATTGTGCAATTAATCGAAACGGGGACTTATATACTTGGGGCGATAACACATTTGGGAACCTTGGCAATGGTACAGCACAAGAGGGTAGTTATGAATCAGAACCGTCGCAAATTATGAAGAATATTGAGTTTGCCAGCATGGAATTAACATGTGTGGCCATCAGTAAAAACAAAGAGCTTTATTTATGGGGCTATTGTGGTAATCTTGAGAAAGGTGATGAATCAGTTCCACATGGTGCGGGTTACTATACTCCTGTACTGCTTAAACCCAGAAAAATTCTTGACGATATCGTATATGCAAGTGCAGGAGGAAAGATAGGAAAAGGGTATAATGCTGCAATTGCTAGTAATGGCGATCTTTATATGTTTGGAGATGAGTTTTATTGGGACGGCAGCGGTGAATATACTGAGCAATGGAAACCAACCAAATGTATGGAAAATATTATATCAGTAGATGTAGGTGATGGATATTTTGCCGCAGTGACAAGTGAGAATGTTTTATATACATGGGGGTTCAATTCACGCGGAAGACTTGGCAATGGTTCGGAAGATACGGTGTATAAGCCTACTAAAATCATGGATAATGTAGCCTATTGTAACTTAGGGGAGGATGTTAGTTACGCTATAACCACAAATGGTGAACTTTATTTGTGGGGGTGTGATAGCAACCAGGAAGTTGGAATGGTTGTCAATAGTTTAACCCCCAAAAAAGTAATGGATAATGTCAGATTTTGCACACTTTCTCCTTATGAGGATAGAGTGGCAGTCATAACAAACGATAATACGCTTTACATATGGGGTAGTAATAACTTCGGAGAAATTGGAAATGGCACAACGGAAAATTCTAAAAATCCCGTAAAGGTAATGGAAAATGTTGATGCGGTTGCTTTAGGGGAGTTTGGCAGTGCGGCAATAACCAAGAAAAGCGAATTATATGTTTGGGGGCATGATGTAGAAACAGAAACTCTTGATGATGGCAATACGTTTGATGTTGATGCATTGTCGCCTGTTCTAATTGAGGTTTTAATCTAACACTGGATTTTGATATAACGGTTAAAAGACGGTAAAGACATAAGAGGACTGCAAGCAAATAAAAATCTTGCAGTCCTCTTGGATTTTGTGATAAATTATTTTTTACTCAAACAAAGCAAAGTCGATTTCATCTATCATTTCGCTTTCCGCTTTTTCTTTTTTTGCATTTTTTGCCGCCCTCATTTTTTTCACTTTGTCAAATAGCATTACTTTGTGATTATTTAAAAATAAGGGCAGGGCCGCAGGGCTAAACAGCAGCGGCAAAAAGAGCTCATAGCTGAAAAAGCAGGCGACTATTACGCCGAATATGGCGCACAGGGTATCTAAAAGCGCCACGTTTTTCTCGCGAAGTGAGCGGTTTACGAGCATATATCTTATATAAAAATAAACCAATGCCTGAAAAACCAGGAAAATAAAAAGGAGAACAGCGCCGGCCTTTGGAAAATGATGAACACACCTCGGAATTAATCCGTATAGGATTATAGTGGGGAGGATTATCAACTTAAGAATAGTTTGTTTCATTATTACAACCGCCTTTTATAATACACCGTTTGACAAGGCAAATTTACCTTACGGAGATAATTTGGTTTCAGATTGCACATTAACTTTTCTATTATAATACATTTTTAAATTTTTTTCCAGTCTGAAATTAATCGAACGCTGTAAATAATAAATTTAATAACTACAATTAACAGCAAAGGAATAAGCAGAAACAGCAGTTCTTCCTTTCCGGTCATACCTTTTACCGTGATTTCACTTAAGTTTTGATATGCATCTGATATAAAATAGGAAAGGCAACTAGCATAAATGCCGTAAATGAACAAGAAAAGAACAAATCGCCGTAAAAAGAACCTTGTTTTCTCTGCCTTGCCCCAACCATTACACTTTTTTTCGGAAAGCACACTAATGTTTGAGGAAGAATCAATTTTTGAGTCTATACAGTAGCTTTTTACGTTTAAAAAGTTTTTGGTTTCCTGTTTTGACAATGAAACAGCCATTCTGCCGTTCCTTTTTAATAAAAACTCGCACTCATAACTGTGACAAGCCAAAAATTCGCTGAACGCACATAAATGGTTAATCATTTTGTTTGAATAATTAGCCGTTAAAAACATAGGAAAGCGCACCTTGCCCAGCTTACCGTAAAAGGAATTTTTAGCCAGTCGGTTTACAATTTTTATTTTATGGTTACCATAAGAAGTTTCTATATTGTAGCTTTTCGACGAGAGGTTATCTTCGGCGGGCGGCACCTCTTTTTGGTCAAAAAACAGCTTGCAGTCGCAGCCTTCGGGAAATGATATCTTTATTTGAAGGTTGATTTTATCTTCGTTTGGCATAATTATACCTCTAAAAAGGAAAATGAAATCCGCTTCGGTTGTCTGCTACCTAAACTGAGTTTTCCTCTTTTTAAATAAAATCTTAAAAAGGTCAACTCTTGCGCACAAAAGTATAATAAAGATTTTTGCGGTGTGGGCGCCCAATATGTATATATAATTTTCTTCAGCAAAGCGAGGAAAGAAAAAACAAATCACCAGATAAAAAAGCAAAAATATAAAATTTATAACCTGTCCGATTGAATACCACAGGCAAACTCCGTTTTTCTGTCCGATAAACAGAAGTTTATAAAGAAAACCGCCATGAGATTTTTTTATATGGTTTGAGTACTGATGCTGGGCATTGGGATGATAAAAATCGGGCGATTTTGTGCTTGAATTTCCAAGCCAGTTGACAGCGTAATCTATTAAGAAAAAAACAAAATAGGGAAGAATCATGTAGCTGATATTCATTTTTTTACCTTTCACCATGTTTGATGATTTCGGAATTTTCCAATTTGCCTGCAAATTTGCTGTATTTGGGAGATAAACCGCGCAGACAGGCAAGTATACTGCCGATAATGCTGTCGCGGTTGTATATTTTACTTGCACAGTATAATTCCTCATTAAGATAGTTATCCTTCAAAAGGAAGTATATCACCTATAAATAATCAAGTCAATACTATGGATAAAGGGACAAAATATCAAAAAACACCCCGGCGAACCGTGTTTTTCGGTTTGCCGGGGCTTGTTATTACTAAATTTGTTCAACAACCTTTGTTCCGGTGGTATCCCGGCAATAAACCCGTATCGAATAAGAGCCGGAGGTTTTTTCAAATTCAAAGGTGTCAGCGTTGGTCCATGAGGACGACTTGGCGTAGACATTTCCGCCGCCGATTACGCAGAACCAGAACTCGCGCGTACCTGTTCCGCCCTCGGCCTGCACCGTGACAGTAACGCTGTTCTGATTTTCGGTCGCGGTAAGGTCGGTAATGGCAAGCTCCACAGGCTGCGGCGTGATATCAACAAGTGAAAAGCCCTTGAAACTCAGGGTTGTGCCGACGTCTATGCCCGAGGCAAGCTCAAGCAGGATTTTGGCTGTGCTGCCCGAAGCGGTAAATGTGCCTTCGATTGTGTTGTCGCCGACAGCGAGATTGGTCGTGACCGCCTCGCTGTTTGAAACATCATCTTTGCTAAGCACAGTGCCGGATTTATCGGAATTTACCGTTATCACATATCTGTATGTGTGACCGGCGGTTACCGGCTGATTGTCAAGCGCGGTCTGTATGCCCCACTGTGACTTGTTGTTTGAGGAGATGTTAAGGGTGAATTTGTCGGCCGAAACACCGCCCTTGTATGTACCGTCGGAGCCGTTCCAGCTTCCGAAATAGTACGACCATGCGCCGAGATCAACCCAACTGTCGTCGGTCGAAACGGAAACGTTTTGCATCGGCTCAAAAATTTCCTCCTGCGTCATGGGAATAAGTCGCCATAGCTGATAATCACTGTTCTGCACAGCTCGCTGCTCGACCGCGCCGCCGGTAAGCTCGTAGGTGTCGGTCAGAGCAAACAGGCTTGCCTTGTTTATGATTCTGTACTCACCGTCGTAGACCTCCTGCAGCTTGAAGCACTGGGCGTTTGAGCCGTTTTGCGTGTAAATCTGATACTGAACATTTCTGCTCTTGGATGAAGCGGGATTGTCAAGCGCGCGGGTCTCAGCGCACTTGGGAACAATGCCGAACCAGCCCTGCTCGGCGGAGTTGATAAATCTGAATCTTTGAGCAACGGTATTGTTGTCCGTCCAGGTCTGAACCTTTGTGCCGTTGGCGTCGCCCTTGTTGTCGATGTCGAGGGTTCTGCCCGTTCCGACGTTGACGATCTTGTAGTAGTTGTAGTTGTTTACAGCCGGGGTGGGGTCGGTCGAAGGTCTTGTGAGCGCAACTCCGCCGTCAATAGGCTCGCCGAAGTAGGGATAGCCGTCGCTTGTCCATGTAAAGAGCTGCATTCTTATATTTCTTGTCCAGCCCGCTCCGCTGTTTACAGCCGCGTGGTAAACTATGTAGTCCTCGGTGCCGTCGGGAGATTTAACAAATGATGCGTGACCGACGCCGAAGGTCGCGTCGGTCTTCTGGAAAACCGGCCCCGAGCTCTTTGTCCACGACGATCGATTGAGCAGATTGCCGTCGGTGCAGGTCAGGGTCGCAAGACAGTAGTTGTCCGCCCAACTTCCCGCCGCCGAATAAACAATGTGCACCTTATTGTCCTTAATAAGAACCTCGGGACCCTCGTTTATGGACGAGCCGCCGGTCTTTTCCCATGAGTTTGTCGGCTCGGAGATACAAACGCGGGAGGTGGAGAGTGTCCAGGGGTTGCTCATTTTTGCAATGTAAAGATTTTGGATGTTGCCGTTTGTGGCCTCCCAGCCCGACCAAACAAAGTACTTCTCGCCGCCGTACTCGAACGCCGTGCCGTCGATAGCCCAGCGGTCGCTGGCTTCGTTTATTCTCGATTTAAAGCTGTAACTGCCGTCAAGAGGATCGTTGGGATTGCTGCCGCCCTCAAGTACGAACATACGGTGGTTTGCGTTTGTGCCGTTATCTGCGGCAAAATATACATACCATCTTCCGCCTATGTAAATAAGCTCGGGCGCCCATGTTTCGCCGCATCTCTCGCCGCTCTCGGGAGCGGTATAAATAATGGTGTCGGAGTATGAGCGCATACCCTCAAGCACGCGCATTTTTCTAATGTAGATTTTATTGTTGCCGTTGGAGTAGCAGAGGTAGTAGTAACCGCCCGCCTGAACTACCCACGGGTCGGCGCCGTCCTTTTTGATGGGATTGAGATAGGTGTAATCGTCGGGAGCCTTGGATATTTTCCAAAGCTGATTCTGATTGTTCTCGATATTATGCTGAACGATACCGTCCTCGCTGCTGCTGTAAATATCGGCAAGAGCAAGTCCGCTCTTTTTGTTAATTATGCGGTAGTTTCCGTTTCCGTCGCTCTCAAGCCTGAAAAGCTGCGCGTCGGTACCGTTTTGAGTGTATGTCTGATACTGAGTTCCCACCGCCGTGCTGCCGTTGGGGTTGTCTATGGCGCGGGTGGGAGCGCACTTGGGAATTATCGAGTAATACCCGCTCTGCGATGACTTTTTGAATGTGTACTGCTGGGCGTCGGAAACGCTGAGCGTCCACGAATGGATAAGCAGATTGTCCTCGTCTCTGCCGCTGGGCACGTCAAAAACCCTGCCGGTCGCCACATTGTAAATACAGTAGTAACGCCCCTCGTCAACCGGGTCGGTCGCCGCGCCGGTTTTCAGTTCATATCCGGCGGGAATTGTGAAAATGATTAAAAGAACCATAAAAAAACTCAGTAACTTTTTAAGTCGCACAAAAATCCGTCCTTTCGTTTTTCCCTGATACAGCGGGCATATTATATTTATTATAATTTATCTGCAACCCGATGTAAATTGACATTAGATACAAATTAAATGTGGCTTTTTCTACGTAAATGTCAAAAGAAAAAAATTCTCCCAAAGCCTTGTAAAATGGTATAATAACAAATAGAAAAAACCTGTGAGGTTTTTACCTGTCAGTTCGTCTAACAGGTAAAGAATTAATTCTTTTGGGAAGGAGCAGCAGCCTATGGACAACGGTGCAAGTAGCTACCGCCGTTTCCTTGATGGCGATGACAGTGCTTTTACCGAAATTGTAAGGGACTATAAGGACGGTCTGATTTTCTTTCTGGGCAGCTTTGTCGGCGATATTCAGACTGCCGAGGAGCTTGCGGAGGATACCTTTGTCCGCATAGGTATCAAAAAACCGCTCTTTGGGGCTCGGTCTTCCTTTAAAACGTGGCTGTATGCAGTTGGGCGAAATGTTGCCGTCGATTATCTGAGAAAAATCAAACGGCAAAATACCGTCAGTCTGGAAACCTATGGGCAGGTGTATGACGACGGCTCGCTTGAAAACTCGTTTTTCAGGGAAGAGCGGAAAATAGTTATTCACCGTGCCATGAGCAATCTCAAAGAGGAGTACCGGCAGGTGCTTTGGCTGTTTTATTTTGAGGATCTTTCGCAAAAAGAGATATCAAAAATTATGAAAAAGAGCGTTCATAACATAGAAACCCTTACATATCGGGCGAGACAGTCGCTGAAATCGGAGCTTATTAAGGAGGGGTTTACCTATGAAGACCTATGAGCAAATGGCGCAGGACGCCCTGACTCGCATTAAGGATTACAAGGCGGAGCAGACCCGAAAAAGAAAAGCTGCGGCAAAAATCGCCGCCCCGCTTGCCTGTCTTTGCGTTTTGACCTTGCTGGGCGCGGCAATTTTCGGAGGGCATTTAATCAAACCGGTGCAGACTGCCAAAAAAGCCGGAGAGGAAAAAATAGTTCAGGAAACTACCGTAGAAACTGCAGGCGATGATAAGGACTGTCTTCCTGAAACTAAAGAAGTAACAGCTGAAGGTGCCGAAGATATATGCCAAATGCTCGGCTCGGTTGAGCTTGACGGAAAGATTTATGTTGAGATTACAGCCGATGTATCCGTCTACTCAAAGGGAGAGTACCTTGGCAAGGCCTCCGACTACGAAGGATATTACAAGAGCTATTCCGATGTAGACGGAGAACTGTACAAAAGCGCCGAGGATGAAAAAATACTTTTGGTCTTTCTTGAAAATGGAGATACAGTCGTACTAAAACAAACAGACGAGGAGTTGTAATTATGAAAAGAATAATAGCTGTAATTTTGTGCGCCGCGTGTTTGTTCGCGCTGGCGGGCTGCAAATCAGACAGGGGAGATCCCGTGACAATCAAAGAACCTAATGAAAAAGGAGTAAAAGTCACCATGACCGGAAACGAGTTTGACGATAAGCTGCTCAGCTTTGCCGCAAGCACGGCCGAAGGCAACTATATGATCTCGCCGCTCTCCTTTAGATATGCGCTGGGACTGCTTCTTGCCGGAGCGGAAGGGGAGACAAAAGACGAGCTTTTGTCGGCACTGGGAGTAAATGACGTTGAAGAATGGACCGACTTCTGCCTCAAATTTGCCGGATTTATAGACAGATATGACGATTCGCTCGAAAGAGATATTGCGGAGCATAATCTTTATAAAAAAGATATGGAACGCATGGGCATTCCCGCTCCTTTCCGCGCGCTGAGAGTGGCAAACTCCATTTGGAAGAATGAAAATATTGGCCGTGATTTCAAGGATGACTACAAAAGGTATGTTTCCGATAACTACGACGCCGAGTATAACACCTTTAATCCCGAAAACGCGGTCACAAAAATCAACGACTGGGCAAGCGAAAAGACAGAAAAGATGATACCGAAGCTTCTGCCCGAAAACTACGATGCCTCCAACCTCGGCGTTGTGCTTATGAACGCGCTTTACTTCAAGGATAGCTGGATAAACACCTTTGACAAGTATGCTACCGCAAGCGATGATTTTCACACAAAATCGGGCGAAACGGTCAAAAAGGACTTCATGCACCAGACCGAGGATTTAAACTACTATGCCGACAAAGACACGCAAATTGTAATTCTGCCCATGGAGGGCGGAGTCAATATGGCCTTTGTGTTGGGCGACAGGGCCGATTTGGCAGAGAAGATTTCAATGTGTTCTTCCCAAAGGGTTGATGTAAAAATCCCCAAAATAGATATGGAAACATCCTTTGATAAAAAGGAGTTTATAAATTTCCTGAAAATAAACGGAGCTTCCGCGGCATTTGATAAGGAAAAGGCTGACTTTTCCGCTATGATAGACGAGCAGATATGGGTAGATGATATTATTCAGAAAACAAAGATAAAGACCGATGAAAACGGCGTCGAAGCCGCTGCCGTAACGTCCATTATGGCTATGGCGACCGGTATGATAGAGCAGGACGATATTGTAGAATTTGTCGCCGACAGACCGTTTTCGTTCTATATCTACGCGAGCATTGACGATATTACCGCCGTGCTTTTTGCGGGCGAAGTGGTAGAATAATAAGGAGGCACCGAAAATGAAAAAGATCATAGCACTGCTTTTGTGCGTCACGTTTATCTTATCGCTTGCAGGCTGCACACAAAAGTCCGACGATGTGACGGTCGGACAGCTTAACGCAGACAAAATAGAAAATGTAAGCATAAATATGAACGGCGATGTGTTTGACGACAAGTTCTTGACATTTATTGCAAACAGCACCGAGGATAATTATATGGTCTCGCCGCTCTCCTTCAGATACGCGCTCGGCCTGCTCCTTGCAGGCGCCGAGGGTGAGACGAAAACCGAGCTGCTCTCCGCGCTCGGTGTAAAAGACGAAGCCGAGTGGACTGCCTACTGCACAAAATTCAACGGCTTTGTAAAGCGGTTTTACCAGCAGCTCGACGATGAAATCAAAGAGTTTAATACGTATAAAGCGGACTTCGGACTGGGTGCAAAAGCCCCTTTTCGCGCGCTGAGGGTTGCAAATTCTATTTGGAAGCGCGAGGATATAGAGAAAGATTTTACCTCCGAGTATAAAGAGAAGATAGCCGCAAACTACGGCGCGGAGTATTGCTCCTTTACCCCGCAGAATGCCGTTAAAAAAATCAACGACTGGGCAAGCAGAAAGACCGAAAAGATGATACCGAAGCTTCTGCCCGATGACTACGATACAACCAACCTTGCAGTTGTGCTTATGAACGCCCTCTATTTTAAGGACAGTTGGAGCGAACCGTTCGAGAAGTCAGCCACGATCAGCGATGATTTTAATACCCGGTCAGGCAAAAAGGTCAAAAAGGACTTTATGCGCAAGACCGAAAGGCTCAGCTATTACGGCGACGAAAACACGCAGATAGTCATTCTGCCGATGGACGGTGGAGTTAGCATGGCGTTTGTGCTGGGCGACAGAGAGAATCTCGGCGAGAAGATTTCAAAGTGCGAGCAGCGCACGGTCAAGCTTAAAATTCCCAAAATGGATATGGAAACCTCATTTGAAAATAAAGAGTTAATGGCGTTTCTTGCTCAAAACGGGGTATCCAGAGCGTTTGACCCGAACAGCGCTGATTTTTCCGCAATGATCGACCACAACATCTGGGTTGACGACATCATTCAGAAAACCAAAATAAAGACCGACGAGGAGGGCGTGGAAGCTGCGGCGGTCACCGCCATTATGATGAAGGACGAGGCAATGGTCATTGACCCGAATGAGCCGGTTGAGTTTAATGCGGACAGACCGTTCTCGTTCTATATTTATACCACCTGCGACGACGTTACCGCAATACTTTTTGCCGGCGAGGTAGTGGAATAATATAAAACAATGTAAAACTTGAAAAAACTGCCGAAGCAGTATATAATATTACAGGGTGATTATTATGAAAAAGCTCATTAGTATTGTTGTTTCGGCAGTTTTGATTTTTTCTCTTTTCGCGGCGGCAGTTCCGAGCACTGCGGCGGCAAATTCCGCACCGTCGCCTGCCGCAAGGAGACTTGGCTGCTGGTGGTGGCACAAATCCGACGCGACCAATATCGAGACCCGCGATGCATACCTTGATTTTCTGCAGCAGGCGGGCGTAAACGAGATATACTTTTACGCTTACAGCGACCTTGCAAATCAGCGGTTTGACGATATTCACACCTTCATCTCTGCTGCAATGGCGCACGGTATGAGAGTGGCTATTCTGTTTGACGACCCCGACGCCGCACTCGACCCCGATTTTACCTATTTGACCAGACTGAAAAACGGATTTTTAGCCTACAAAGCTCAGTACCCGGACGACGCCCTCTATGGTCTGCACTTTGATGTTGAACCCGGTCACACAACAGCGGCTCTTGAGAGCTACTGCTATAACTTTGTTCCCAAAATGGCAGAGCTGCGCAGTGCGGGAATATGCTGCGAGCCTGACGTGGCCTGCGGCTGGGCAAGCAAGGGAGCAGATTTTACTCTTAACGGCATTACCGGCATTTACAACATTATCGCCGCCAACTGTGACACAATGACGCTTATGTCCTACCGCGATACCGCGCAGGGAATACTTAATTTCGGAAACACCGCATATAATTCCTGCCTTGAGTACGGCTGTGATGTTGTTTTCGGAGCCGAAACGGGCAATTCCGGCGAGGGCGATTCGGTAGATTTTTACGACGAGACAAAGGAATACCTTATGGGCGAGGTTGACGCTGTGTTCGATACCCTCGAGCAGCGCGCTCCCTCGGTCGGATACGGCATGGCGATACACCATG
>JAFRVM010000109.1 GCA_017438505.1 Clostridia bacterium
GAAATGGAAAGGGCAAAGTTAACCGAGCATTTATCGGAAAGAACGCCCAGCTTTTCAACAAAATCGGCAAGCTGTTCCATATCTCTGCCGCAGACCTTAAGTGTGGAATCAATAAAAATATCGGTAATGTCATAGTTTCCGGCGCAAAGTCCGCAGATAAAACCAAAGAACTGCTCGTAACCCGAAACGCCGTAGTGGTCTATGTCGATAAGACGCGCCTTGTGGCTGATGTCATAAGTCATTACGTTGCCTTTTTCTACGCAGACAACGCTGCCGGACGAAGCGTGAGCCGCGTCGTTTACCATGTTTACAAGCTTCTTTGTTTTTCCGGATCCTTTTTCACCAATAATAAGTTTAACCAATTTAAACAGCCTCCCTTGTGCCTTCCGGCACAGATAAAATAGATTTAAGTATTAGCTCTCCAACCTTTTTTAAAGGTCAGGATAATTTGCGCGTATCGCGCGCCGGCTTAGTGGGAAAGTCTCTTTTCAAGAGCGGCCTTTTCCGCCTCGTAGCCGGGTTTGCCCAAACGGGCGAACATATTCTTTTTGTAGCTTTCCACGCCGGGCTGGTTGAAGGGATTGACACCCAGAACATAACCCGAAATTGCGCAGGCCTTCTCAAGGAAGTAAATGAGCTGACCGAGCTCGTATTCGCTTACCTCGTCAACGCTAAGCACAACATTGGGAACGTTGCCGTCGGTGTGAGCCAGAACGGTGCCCTCGAACGCCTTGCGGTTTACATAGTCCATCGTCCTGCCCTCAAGGAAGTTGAGTCCGTCAATGTCGTTTGCTTCCTTTTTAAGGGTAATTTCTCTCTTTGCTTTGTTTATAAGCAAAACGGTCTCAAAGAAATTTCTTCTGCCCTCCTGAATGTACTGACCAAGAGAGTGGAGATCGGTAGAGAAAACAGCCGACGAGGGGTAAAGACCCTTGCCGTCCTTGCCCTCGCTCTCACCGTAAAGCTGCTTAAACCACTCGGCAAACATCTGTACGCTGCGCTCGTAGCTTACAAACAGCTCCATGGATTTACCCTTGCGATAAAGAATATTTCTAATTGCGGCGTATTTGTAGCAGTCGTTCTTTTCTATGTCGGTATCGCAGAAAGCGGTGCGCGCGTCCGCCGCGCCCTTCATAAGAGCGTCGATATCGCAGCCCGCAACGGCTATGGGCAAAAGACCTACCGCGGTAAGCACCGAATATCTGCCGCCAACGTCGTCGGGAACAACAAAGGTTTCATAACCCTTTGCGTCGGCCAGAGCCTTGAGCGTGCCTCTTGCCTTGTCGGTAGTGCAGAAAATACGCTTTTTTGCTTCCTCGGCACCGTATTTTTCCTCCAGCATCTCACGCAGAACTCTAAACGCGATAGCAGGCTCGGTGGTTGTGCCCGACTTGGAAATCATATTTATAGAAACATCCCTGCCCTCGCATATATCCAGAATCTCGGACAGTGCGGTGGAGCTTATATTGTTACCCGCAAAGAGTATTTTAGGGGTGTCTTTTGTAAGAAGATTATAGTCGCACGATTTTAAAAATTCGATAACCGCGCGTGCGCCGAGATAGCTCCCGCCTATGCCGATTACAACAAAAACATCGCTGTTTGCCTGAATGCGTGCGGCTGCCGCTTTAATTCTCACAAATTCTTCTTTGTCGTAATTTTCCGGCAGATCCAGCCATCCCAAAAAGTCGTTGCCAAGACCCGTTTTAGAGTGGAGCGCCTTGTGCGCAGCCTCTATCTGACCGGCAATGCCCTTATATTCATCTTCCGATATAAAGCCTTTCAAATATCCGTCGTTAAGTTTTACAGACATATCTTTTTCTCCTCTCTAAAAGGATACCGTCCTGTGCATGCATGCTTTTCTGCCGCAAAAGCATATACTTGCGGACAATATCTTTTTATTTAGTTTAATTATAGATTATTATTGCAATATTTTCAAGTTTAACATGGAAAAAATAATATGTTTTGTGCAAATTTCACTTTTTTTTAACAATTTGGGTAAATCGAGTGATATATTTGGAAATTTTCACAGAGCAATAAGCCTGTTTTCTTTTAATTTAACTTTACAATTTGTAATTTGTAAATACGATAATACATCCGGTATCAATTATTGACTTAAATTTAACAGCGCCGACAGTATTTTTTTGAAAATTCTTCCCGCAGTGATCTTTTTTACCCCTTCGGTTGTTTTGATTTCGCGCACGGCAATTTCTTTTCCTTCAAGAGAAAGCGTGACCTTTCCCACCGTCTGCCCCGGTTCTACAGGAGCTTCGACCGCCCCTGCAATATCGACCGCAACCTCGATTTCTGCGCCCTTGCCCTTGGGTATGAGTACCTCGTCAAAGCCAGGGCAGCTTACAGCCGCCTCTTTTTCCATACCTCCTTTAACCTTTACCGTGCCGAGCAGGTCAGCGGGAAGCTGCGGCGCAAACATCTCATAATTTGCAAAGCCGTAATCAAGAAGCTGCCGCGCCGAACGGAAGCGGTCGTCGCTTGTTTCACTGCCCAGCACTACAGCAACAAGTGCAAAGCCGTCTCTCTCGGCAGTAGCAGAAAGACACTTGCCCGCCTCGGAAGTAGTTCCGGTTTTCATTCCGTTTATGCCGACATAGCCGCGCAGAAGCTTATTGGTGTTTACAAGCTCGGTTTTGCCGTCGCGCAGATAGTCCATCCACACTGTCGTATAGTCGAAAACCAGCGGATATTTTAACAACTCCGCCGTAACAATGGCGATATCCCTCGCCGTAGTGTAATGCCCCTCATCGTGAAGTCCGGTGCAGTTTTTATACACCGTTCCGGTCATTCCGAGCTCGGCGGCACGCTCGTTCATTCTTGCTACAAAAGCGTCGTTTGAGCCGCTGACCGCTTCGCCCAGAGCTACCGCCGCATCGTTTGCCGAAGCGATTATCATGGCCTTTAAAAGATCATCAACCGTCATTTTTTCGCCGGGCTCAAGCCATATCTGCGAGCCGCCCATGGAGGCGGCGTAATCGGAGCAGGTTATAACATCGTCAAGACCGAATTTGCCCTCGTTTATTGCCTCCATAACCAGCAAAATGGTCATAACCTTTGTCACCGAGGCTTCGGGCAGTTTTTCGTCTGCGTTCTGCTCAAAAATCACCTGCCCCGTTTGGGGCTCGATCAAAATCGCAGATTTCGCCTTTACCTCGGTAAGCTCGACAGCATGCGCAAACAGTCCGCTCACTGACAAAAACATAAGCGCTAAAGCCAGAAATGCCCCCGCCGTTCTTTTTATTTTACTCACAAAAACCATTCCTTTCGCATAAATTTCTCATAATTATTTATGCTCGCGGCGGGCGGAGTATTAGTATAAAAAACAAACGGAGGGTCGCTTTTCGGACAACACTCCGCAAAAAAATATCAAATCTGACCTTTTATCCTGTCAAGCGCGCTTTTTTCAAGTCTTGAGACCTGCGCCTGCGAAATTCCTATTTCATTTGCAACCTCCATTTGTGTTTTTCCCCTGAAAAAACGCAGATTTATAATTCTTTTTTCCCTGTCGGAAAGCGAGCGCATGGCCTCTTTTAGAGCAATTTCGTTGAGCCAGTTTAAATCATCGTTCCTGTCGCCTATCTGATCCATCACATAAATGGTGTCGCCGCCGTCGGAATAGACCGGCTCGTACAGCGAGACCGGCTCAACTATCGCCTCCATTGCGATTACCACCTGCTGACTGGTCATATCCATTTCTTTGGCTATTTGCTCAACCGTTGGCTCCGCGCCTGTCTGTGCGAGCAGCGCTTCCTTTATCTGCATGGCTCTGTACGCGGTATCCCGAAGCGAACGGCTGACCCTTATCGAGTTATTATCCCGCAGATACCGCCGTATCTCCCCAATTATCATAGGCACTCCGTAGGTGCTGAAACGCACGTTTTGAGTAATATCAAAGTTATCAATTGCCTTCATAAGGCCTATACAGCCCACCTGAAAAAGATCGTCGGGGTTTTCCCCGCGGTTTGAAAACCGCTGAATTACGCTCAGAACAAGCCGTAAATTTCCCTTGATCAGCTCTTCGCGAGCATTTTTGTCCCCGTTTCTGCATTTTTTCAAAAGCTCCGTTTTCTCCTCCTCGGAGAGCAGCCGCATTTTGCCCGCGTTTATTCCGCAGACTTCAACCTTATTAAACTGCATAAACGTCCTCCTGCCGCAAAATATTTACAACAGGAGTATTGCCATAAAGTTCAAGGC
>JAFRVM010000110.1 GCA_017438505.1 Clostridia bacterium
AGATTTCTCGGATTTGTTAAAAGGATATTTGATATTATTTTCAGCTTGATTGCTATTATTGTCACATCTCCCGTTATGCTTGCCACTGCGATTGCAATTCGGATTGATTCAAAGGGGGGCGCGGTATTTTCACAGGAGCGTCTGGGTCTCGGCGGAAAGAAATTTAAAATTTTAAAATTCCGCTCAATGCATCTAAATTCAGAGGAGTACGGCCCTCAGTGGGCAACCTCGGATGACGACAGAATTACAAGGGTTGGAAAGTTTATACGCAAAACACGCCTTGATGAGCTCCCGCAGTTTTTCAATATTCTCGCCGGAAGCATGACCTTTGTGGGTCCCCGTCCCGAAAGGGCGTATTTTTACAGCGTTTTTGACAGGGATATCCCTCATTTCAAATACCGTCTTTCCGTAGTTCCGGGTCTAACCGGATGGGCGCAGGTAAACGGAGGATATGACCTTTCACCGGCGCAAAAGATTAATTACGATATTTATTACATACGCAACCGCAGTTTATGGTTGGATTTAAAGTGTATTTTTATGACTTTTTCGGTTATTTTTACCGGTAACGGAGCAAGATAGTATTAATTAAAGGAGTTTGTTAAAGTTGCGGCCACTGGTTAGTGTTATTGTACCCACTTATAACCGTCCCAATATGGTTCTGCGCGCGGTCAATTCAATATTGGGTCAGGACTACGATAACATTGAAATAATCGTGGTTGACGATAATCCCGCTGATTCGCAGGCAAGGCGTGAAACTGAAGAGGTAATGAAGGCTTTTGCCGGCAGCAGCAGGGTTAAATATATTAAAGACAGAAAATCACTGGGCGGCAGCGGCGCGCGAAATATCGGCATCGACATTGTTTCAGGCGATTATGTATCCTTTCTTGACGATGATGATGTTTACCTGCAGGGCAAAATATCAGCGCAGGTTGATTTTATGGAAAAAAGCGGATGCGATATGAGCTTTTCCAACGTCCGCATTCATGATACCGCCGATAATCTTATAGATTTCAGAGAGCATGAGCAGTATCTTGATTCTATGGATAATACCGAGCTTTTAAAACAGCACATTATGCATTCACTCACCCCGACGGCTACATATATGTACAAAACCGAAATGCTCAAAAAGGTCGGAGGCTTCAGAGACGTGCCGGTGGGTCAGGAGTTTGACCTGATGCTGCGCACAATAAGATCAGGCATTAAAATCGGATTTTTCAATAACTGTGATGTTGTTCAGTATCATCACTCGGGCGAGAGAATCTCACTCGGTACAAACAAGCTTAACGGCGAGATGATTATGTACGATTTAAAACGCCGTTATTTTGATATTCTTGATCCGAAACAGTGCAAATTTATAGAATTTCGCCACTATGTAGTTCTTGCTGTGGCGTCGCTGCGAAGCGGAAAAATTCTCAAGTTTATTAAAAACGGCTTTTTAGCCTTTGCTGTTTCACCTTATTTGCTGTTTACCGAGTTTTTCTCTCACCGACAGCGAATAAACAGGCATAAAAAAGACAAGCTTAATTGGGTAAAATAAAAAGGAATCGATTATCCCGAACGGGAATGTCGATTCCTTTTTTCTTGTTATTTTTTAATGCTTCATCAAATCTGCCAGAGTAACGCCGTCAAAATATTTATTAATAAGTTCGTTTAAGTCCTTCCACATCGGCAATGTCCGGCATTGATCAGATCTTTCGCATTTTTCGGCATTGCACTCAAGACAGGCAACGGGGGCAAGGTCGCCCTCAGTAAGCCGTAAAATCTCTCCGATGGTATATTCTGAAGGATCTCTGGTGAGCTTATAACCGCCGCCTTTGCCGTGTATGCCTTCACAGAGATTGTTGGCGACAAGCACCGGCATGATTTTCTCCATATATTTAAGAGATATCTCCTGCCGCGCGGCGACCTCCTTCATGGCGATATATTCGCCGTTGCTGTTTTCGGCGATATCGATCATCACGCGCAGAGCATAGCGGCCTCTTGTCGAAATCATCATAAATCAAGCACTTCTTTCATTGGAGCGTTGTTTGGTGCGATTAATCAGCGAATAAAGGTGTGGAAAGATAGCGGTCGCCTGTGTCGGGAAGCAGAACGGTAATTGTTTTGCCCTTGTTTTCGGGGCGCTTTGCAAGCTCGATAGCCGCAAACAGAGCTGCGCCGGAGGAAATGCCTACTAGTACGCCTTCCTTTTTGCCGACAAGTTTTCCCGCGGCGAATGCGTCCTCATTGGAAACGGGGATAATCTCATCATAAACTTTAGTATTAAGAACATCGGGAACAAAGCCTGCGCCGATACCCTGAATTTTGTGAGGACCTGCAACGCCGGTTGAAAGAACAGCGGAGGAAGCGGGTTCGACAGCAACGACCTTGACATCGGGATTCTTGCTCTTTAAATATTCGCCTACGCCTGTGATTGTACCGCCTGTGCCTACGCCTGCAACAAAAATATCCACCTTGCCGTCGGTATCCGCCCAGATTTCGGGACCGGTCGTGCTCTTGTGAGCTGCGGGGTTTGCGGGATTTATAAACTGACCGGGGATAAAGCTGCCCGGAGTCTCGGCTGCGAGCTCTTCTGCCTTTGCGATTGCGCCCTTCATACCCTTTGTGCCGTCGGTGAGCACAAGCTCGGCACCGTATGCCTTCATAAGCTGACGGCGCTCAACGCTCATTGTCTCGGGCATTACGATAATAATGCGGTAACCTCTTGCGGCCGCAACGGAAGCAAGACCTATACCGGTGTTGCCGCTTGTAGGCTCGATTATTACCGAGTCAGGTTTAAGTTTGCCGCTTGCCTCGGCGTCATCTATCATAGCCTTTGCGATTCTGTCCTTGACAGAGCCTGCGGGATTGAAATACTCAAGCTTGGCAAGAATTTTAGCCTCAAGCTTTTCTTCCTTTTCGATATGCGTAAGCTCCAAAAGGGGAGTGCCGCCTATAAGCTGATCTGCAGATGTATAAATTTTAGCCATTTTAATTATCTCACTTTCATTTATTATTATATTTTAGCAAAACCGTTTTCAAGGTCTTCGATAATATCGTCGATATGCTCTGTGCCTATGGAGAGACGAACGGTTGTCGGACGGATACCTACCGATAAAAGCTCGCTTTCGCTAAGCTGCGAATGGGTTGTGGAAGCGGGATGGATTACCAGCGATTTTACGTCGGCAACATTTGCGAGCAGAGAGAAAAGCGTAAGGCTCTCGGTAAATTTTCTGGCGTCATCGGCTGTTCCCTTTATATCAAAGGTGAATATCGAACCGCCGCCACCCGGGAAATATTTATTGTAGAGCTCTTTTTCCTTTCCCTGTGCGAGCGAGGGGTGATTTACCCGCTCGACCTGAGGGTGATTTTTAAGATATTCAACAACCTTTAATGCGTTTTCAACATGGCGCTCAACGCGAAGGGAGAGTGTCTCAAGTCCCTGAAGAAGTAAAAACGAATTGAAGGGGGAGATGGTCGCGCCCTGATCTCGCATCAGCGTTGTGCGAAGCTTTATAATGTAAGCAAGATTGCCGACAGCCTCGGTAAATACAACTCCGTGATAGGAGGGGTTGGGCTTTGAAAGACCTGCGAACTTGTCGTTTTGTGCCCAGTCAAAATTACCCGAATCGACAACCACACCGCCCATTACCGTGCCGTGACCGCCGATAAATTTTGTGGCGGAATGAACGACTATGTCCGCTCCGTGCTCGATGGGACGGAAAAGGAAGGGAGTTGCGAAGGTGTTGTCAACAATAAGGGGAATACCGTGCTTGTGGGCGATTGCCGCGATAGCGTCGATATCAATAACGTCGGAATTCGGATTTCCGAGAGTTTCCGCATACAAAAGCTTGGTGTTCGGTAAAATTGCCTTTTCAAAGTTTTCGGGGTCTGCGGGGTCAACAAATGTAGTTGTAAGTCCCTGCTCGGGCAGTGTATGAGCAAGCAGGTTATATGAGCCGCCGTAAAGGTTTGATGAGGATACTATGTGATCTCCTGCAACCGCGATGTTCTGAATGGCGTATGTAATTGCTGCCGAGCCGGAAGCTGTGGCAAGAGCGGCAGCTCCGCCCTCAAGAGCGGCAATACGTTTTTCAAAAACATCGGAGGTGGGGTTCATAAGTCTTGTATAGATGTTTCCTCCCTCGGTAAGCCCGAAACGGCCTGCCGCCTGGTCGGAATCCTTAAATACATAAGAGGTGGTTGCATAAATGGGTACCGCTCTTGCGTCGGTAGCGGGATCGGGCTGCTCCTGTCCTACATGAAGCTGCAAAGTTTCAAATTTATAATTTGACATTTTAATCTGTTCCTTTCTAGTTATAAAATATGTATAGAATTATTTAGAGCGTCTACACATTCGTCCGGAACACATTAAAAAATATTTTGTAAAAACAGGCAACATTTTTTTGCTCTCCTTTCTACCTACTCGGTTGATGGGTAAATAGTAGCACATATTACCTACCATGTCAAGGGGTAAAGTAGGATTTTTTTCAAAAAAACTTTTTTCATCATTTTTCGTCAATTTAAACATACAAAAGTATTGACTTTTATACATATTAGTGGTATGCTTATCATCAAATAATCGGATAAATATACAAATTGCAAATTTGTGAAAAGGGGACTAAATTATGGGTAATTATTTTCAGAAAGAAATTGAGACCGCGTCCAGAGAACAGATAATAAGCATTCAGAATGAAAAAATTGTCAAACAGATTGCTCGCGTTTATGAAAACGTACCTTATTACAGGGATCTTATGGACAAAAAAGGCGTTAAGCCGGAGGATATCAAGGGTATTGATGATATACATAAGCTTCCCTTTTTGTCAAAGAATGACCTGAGAGAGGCATATCCTTACGGACTTTTAGCTACTGATCTTAAAAACTGCGTTCGAATCCAGTCCACATCAGGTACAACAGGCAAAAGAGTTGTAGCCTTTTATACCCAGGGCGACGTTGACCTATGGGAGGAGTGCTGCGCGAGAGCAATAGTCGCTACCGGCGGCTCTGATGAGGATGTTTGCCAGGTCTGCTACGGCTACGGTCTGTTTACCGGCGGTTCGGGACTTCACGGCGGTTCTCACAAGGTAGGCTGTCTTACGCTTCCCATGTCTTCGGGCAACACCGACAGACAGATCCAGTTTATGATGGATCTCGGCTCCACCATTTTATGCTGCACACCCTCTTATGCTGCTTTTATCGGCGAATCTCTTGCCGAAAAAGGCTATAAGCCCGAAGATAAC
>JAFRVM010000111.1 GCA_017438505.1 Clostridia bacterium
AAAGGAAGTCTTGAAAAATTCTGTGACTATGTTACGGAATATGACAGCAAAACCACAATAGCTTTATGCTTTGAGGGAGAGCAGAATACTATCCCCCTGCCATGTGTTACATACGGAAAATGCGGCGACGGAAATTCTCAGGCGCAGCAGCTTTTTGCCGCGCTGCATACAATCGATAAGCAAACAGGTATTAAAACCGTTTTTGCACGCTGTCCAGAAAGCACGGGAATTGGTCTTGCGGTATATAACAGACTTATACGCGCCGCAGGGTTTGAGGTAATCGAGTTATGAGCGTAAAGGTTATAGGCCTTACAGGTCAGACCGGCGCCGGAAAAAGCACGGTTGCGGCGATTTTTGAAAATTTCGACTTTGTAATTCTTGACGCAGACAAATTCGCCCGTCAGGTCACTGAAAAAGGAAGTTCGTGCCTTGAAAAGCTTGCCGAGGTTTTCGGAAGCGATATTCTTGACGGTGACGGACGGCTTATTCGTCCCGTACTTGCAAAAAAAGCATTTTCTTCAAAAGAAAACACACAGCTTTTATCAGAAATCACCCACCCCGAAATAATCCGGCTTATAGGAGAACAAATTGAAAGCTTAACGGCACAGTGTAAAAGCGTTGTGCTTGACGCCCCGCAGCTTTTTGAATCTGGAGCGGAAAAGTTTTGCGATAAGATCATCGCCGTTACCGCACCTGCCGAGCTTCGGGCAAAGAGGATAATTTTGCGCGATAACCTTACCCGCAGGCAGGCTGTGCAAAGGATAAAGGCTCAGCACGATGAAAAATTTTATACCGAAAGAGCCGATTTTATAATCAACAATGACGGAAATTTTGATTCATTTATTCAAGATGCTATAAAACTTGTAAAGGAGCTGGCGGATTGAAAAAATCAAATCTGATTTTTATTCTTGCATTTGTCGTAATGATTGTATTGATAGCTTTTGCTGTCAAAAAGCCGGTGGAAAAAGGCATTTATCCGCTTAAATACAGCGAGTATGTAAATAAATACTGCAATGAATACGATGTTGATCCGGCGCTTGCTTTCGCTGTTATAAAAATCGAGAGCGATTTTAATCCCGACGCTCTTTCATACGCTGATGCAAAAGGTCTTATGCAGCTTACCGATTCCACCTTTGACTGGATGCAGCGCAGGCTTAAGGTCAAAGAGAAACTTCCTCCCGAGGCTCTTTATGATCCGGAAACCAATTTGAAATTCGGAATATATCTTTTATCTTATTTGTCTCAACGATACAGCGGCGATTACACACTGGTTCTCAGCGCATATCATGCCGGAGTGGGAAATGTCGGAAGCTGGCTTAAAAATGAGAAATATTCTTCCGACGGCGTAACGCTTAAGTATATTCCCACCTCCGATACCCGCAGTTATGTCAAAAAGGTACTTAAAGCAAGAGATTATTATAAAGAACTCTATAATCTATAATACATAGAAAGGACAGATAAACCATGAGTGAAAACAGCAAGGCAAAGGAGCTAAAAAAAGCCCTCTTTTCCGACCCCAAAAACGGCACCAAAACTCTCTCTGAAAAGGAAAAACAGGCGGTAACCGATTACGGCGCGGAGTATATTAACTTTCTTAACGCAGGCAAAACCGAGCGCGAATGCGCGCGTTTTGCAAAAAAAAGCCGCCGAAGAAAAAGGCTTTGTCCCCTTTGAGAGAAACAAAAAGTATAAAGCCGGTGACAAGGTATATGTTTATAACCGGGATAAAGCAATAATTCTGGCAGTTATCGGCAAAAAATCTCCTGCCGAGGGTGTACATCTGGCCGCAGCCCATATTGACTCTCCCCGCATGGACTTAAAGCCCAATCCCCTTTACGAAAGTGATGAGCTGGCTTTCTTTAAGACACATTATTACGGCGGAATCAAAAAATATCAGTGGACTACAATTCCCCTTGCACTTCACGGCGTTGTTATGCGCAAAGATGGCGCAAAGGTAGATGTATGCGTGGGTGAAGAAGAGGGCGATCCTCAGTTTTGCGTAACTGACCTTCTGCCCCACCTTGCCGGCGGTCAGATGAGCAAATCCGCTTCTACCGTTATCACCGGGGAACTTCTCAATATACTTATCGGCAGCAGCGCATTTGACGATGAGGATATCTCCGACAGCGTCAAGCTCAATATTATGAACATCATCAATGAAAAATACGGATTTATCGAGGATGATTTTCTCTCCGCAGAGCTCGAGCTTGTACCGGCATTCAAGGCAAGAGACGTTGGTTTTGACCGCTCGATGATCGGCTCATACGGTCACGATGACCGCGTATGCGCATACGCCGAGCTAAAAGCAATTCTTGATACAAAGAAGCCGGAATATACATCTGTTGCAATTCTTACAGACAAAGAGGAAACCGGCTCGGACGGCAATACGGGTCTTAATTCCAACTATCTCAAATATTTTCTCTGCGACCTCGGTGAATGCTTCGGCGTGGACGGCAGACAGGTTATGTCTAATTCGGTATGTCTTTCGGCCGATGTTAACGCCGCATATGACCCCAATTTTGCCGATGTTTATGAGAAAAACAACTCAAGCCGTCTTAATTACGGTGCAGTAATCACGAAGTACACCGGCGCAAGAGGCAAAGGCGGTACAAGCGACGCTTCGGCCGAGTTTATGTACAGGGTAAGAAATCTGCTTGATACCCACAACGTCCTCTGGCAGACAGGCGAACTCGGAAAGGTTGATATCGGCGGCGGAGGAACGGTGGCTCTTTACATAGCAAACCTTGATATCGACGTCGTTGACCTTGGCGTTCCCGTGCTATCCATGCACGCCCCCTGGGAGATCGTTTCAAAAATCGACGCTTATATGACATATCGCGCTGTTTACGAATTTTTTGCAAACGAACTTTAATTTTAAATAAATAAAAACCTCCTTATCGGGCATACTTTTAACGAAACCAATAAGGAGGTTTTATTTTTATGAATGATAATTGCAAAGCAAACAAGTCCATCGGCTGTTCGGTTTCTTCCTGCGAGCATCACTGCGGTAATCAGGATTACTGCTCTCTTGAGAGAATACAGGTAGGCACTCACGAATCCGACCCCACTGCGGTTGAGTGCACAGACTGCCAGTCCTTTGTAATGAAAAACTAACCTAAAAAGGCGCTGTCCGAAATAATCGGCAGCGCCTTAAAATTCTATTTAAGCAGTTTTTCAAGCTCATCACGGAAGGTGTTTATGTCCTTAAACTGTCTGTAAACCGAAGCGAAACGCACATAAGCGACTTCGTCGATGGTTTTAAGTTTATCCATACAAAGTTCGCCGATATACTCCGACGTAACCTCGCGGTCAAGAGAATTCTGAAGATCGCTCTCGATATCGTTAACGGCGTTTTCGATTGCTTCAATTGAAACGGGACGTTTTTCACAGGCGCGTAAAAATCCGCGGATAATTTTATCACGGTCAAACGGCTCGCGCGTTCTGTCACGCTTGATAACCATAAGAGGAACTGTCTCGATAGTTTCGTGAGTGGTAAAACGCTTGCCGCACGAGAGACACTCACGCCTTCTTCTTATTCTTTCGCCCTCGTCTGTGGGGCGGGAATCAATAACTTTACTTTCAACATTTCCGCAAAAGGGACATTTCATTTTATAAATCCTCGCTTTTATTTATTTTTTAAATATTCTTCCAGCGCTTTTGAAAGCTGGTCGGGGCAGCTTGTGCTTTTAAATCCACAGGTGGTTCCCTTTAAAACGTCAATAATTTCCTGCGCGTCTCTGCCCCTGCAGAGCGCACCCACACCCTTGCCGTTGCCGTTGCAGCCGCCGATAAATTTAACGTCCTTTACGGTAGTGCCGTCGATATCAATAATAATTTCGCTGGAGCATACTCCGCGCGGTCTGAATCTGTATTCCAATTTTAAAATTCCTTTCAGGCAAAGTTTTTTTCAATTTCGCGTCTTTTTGCCAAAAGCGCCTTGACGTTTTCATCTGGGGTCATATACGAGCCCAGTTTAAGAGGCTTGTCGGTATACATACCGTGGAAATCGGTGCCGCCGGTAAGCAGAAGATTGTTTTCATCGGCAATTGCCCGGATCTTCTCCGCCGTTTCGGGGGTAAGAGTGGGATGCCACAGCTCAATACCGTCCAGACCCTTTTCGATAAGCGCGGGCAGAAGATCCATATTTTGGTAAAAGTCGGGGTGAGCAAGCACGGCAATGCCTCCCGAATCTTTAAGCACCTTCAGTACATCGAATACGTCGGGATATTCTATTTTTACATAACAGGTTCCGTCTTTTTTATTGAAGAGGTAATGATATAAATCGCCGAAAATGCTGTCGGTACAGCCTGCAAGCATAAGAGCGTGCATAATGTGCTGTTTGAAAATATTGGTGCTGCCCGAAGCGCATTTTGCGACCATATCGGCGGTTATAGGAAACTCCTTCATAACCTTCTTCATCATTTCCATAGTGCATTCTCTGCGCTTTTGATTTGTGCGGTGGCAAAGTCCCTCAAGCCTGTTCGGGAAAAGAGGCAGATAACCCAGAATATGCACGTTGCTGTCTCTTTCATAATCGTAAGCGGAAAGCTCAATGCCGTTAATAACATTGATTTTAAAACGCTCGCCCAGCACCTTTGCCCTTGTTGTACCCGCAAAGGAATCATGGTCGGTTATTGCAAGCGTTGAAATTTTGCTTCTCCGTGCGATAGCAATAACATCCTCAATATTAGTAGAACCATCGGAAATTTTAGTATGACAGTGCAGTTCAGCCGCCATATTCATTTCCCCCCTCTTAGAAAAATCCTTTCGCCTGTAAAATGATACTAAAAGCTCTAATATATTATACCACTTGAAAATATAGTTTTCAACCGTCGGGAGTGACAATAAATAGCGGACAAATTTAGACAATTTACACTAAAAATTGCAGAGAGTAATAATACCCTCTGCAGTTTATTTTTATATTATTATTTTGTACCGAAAAGTCTGTCGCCCGCGTCGCCCAGACCGGGAACGATGTAGCAGTTTTTATTTAGCTTTTCGTCAACTGCGGCAGTGTAGATATCGACGTCGGGGTGGTCTTCCTGAAGCTTTTTAACACCCTCGGGAGCAGAGACAAGACACATAAGACGGATGCTCTTGCAGCCCTTTTCCTTGAGCATGGTAATTGCGTCGCTTGCGCTGCCGCCGGTAGCCAGCATGGGGTCGCATACAATTACAATTCTCTGGTCGATGTCCTCGGGCAGCTTGCAGTAATATGTAACGGGTTTGTGGGTCTTTTCATCGCGGTAAAGGCCTATATGTCCTATTCTGGCGACGGGAAGCAGCGTGACAAGACCGTTTACCATACCAAGTCCTGCTCTTAAAATAGGAACAATGGCAACCTTTTTGCCCGAGATCTCCTTGCCCACCATTTTGGTGATAGGAGTTTTGATTTTTACATCGGAAAGCGGAAAATCTCTTGTAACCTCATAACCGAGAAGCATTGATATCTCGTCAAGCAGTTCGCGAAAATCCTTAGAACCTGTCTCGACACATCTCATTTTGGTAAGTTTATGTTGAATAAGAGGGTGATCGACTATATGAAGCTGACTCATTTTTAATACGTCCTTTCGTTTGTTGTTACATATATAGTAGTCTTTTTTTATATAGTTATCAAGATGTAATTTGAAAAAAGTAAAATAAAATTGAAAAAGAATTTATTTAATGGTAAAATGATTATAAAATATATTTAGGAGGTATTTATAATGACCTACGAGCAGTTAATACAATGTTTTTCAAATGATGAAAATCTGAAAATTAATAAAAATGAGTGTTCTGATTCTCATTTTGGAAGTTTTATATTTGAATTGGAATACAAAAATGCTCTGCCTGTCCGGATTATTAACGACCGTGGATTGATTGAGATGTACCTTTTATCTCCCGGCATTTTTTCTAAAACAGAACTTCCGCTCGAATATGCCGTTGATTTTTTAAAGGGTAATAAAGCTGTCAAGGAGCAATATATTTTTGAAAATATAGAGCACGCTTATACATATTTTGTAAACAGTTATAAAGCACTTGATAAAATCATCGATGATAAATCATTAAAAATCATAACAAAGCAATGGAAAAAGGGTAATAAACAATGACTTATGCCGAAAAACACTGGGGCGACTGCTCCAAAGCGGTTGCCTACGCTTTAAATTTTGTTCAGATGTGTTATATGAGTTCGTCTGCCTGTATGGGTGATTTTTATGCTTCAAAGTGTCCTCACCGCGGCGACTGGTCAATTCAGATAAAGGATTTTGTTTATCCTAAGTCGGGGTTTTCCAAAAAAGACTATTATTTTTTGGATACTAACGATTACGGCGTTTCGGAAAAATTGATGAACGATTTTATAAAATTCGGAGTTGAAAGAGAAAATTTCAGACCTATAAGATATTCAATGGACAATAATATCATATTGGGTTACAGCGTGTGTCCCATAAACACTCTTCCGAAAATTTATCATCTTAATTCTGCAATAAAAAAGGAAAGATGCCTGGAGTGTCAGTTGTATTCTTACGAAATGACCGACGACTCAATGTGCCTTGAGGCATACAACGGTTTGGCGTATCCAATATATATTTCCGAACAGGCATTAAGCAAAATCGGTTATATTTCAAAAACTGTCGAGTTTGACGAAGTGATTATAAGTTTAGAACTTTATAATTACCTTATTAAAAAATACCCCCGTCTTGAATGCCGACCGGTATTTTTAGGCAACGTAAGAACCGATGACAGAGAGTTTTTAAGACTTCATTAGAAAAAAGCAAAAATAAGGAGAGCGAAAGCCATGTCAACCTTTGCTGAGAAATACTGGGGCGACTGCTCCAAAGCGGTTGCTTACACATTAAATTTTGTTCAGATGAGCTACGCAAGCGGTTCTTTTACATGGACGGATTATTTCGATTCTGTATGCCCGCATTACAAGGATTTATCAATTCAAACTAAAAATTTTGAGTTTCCGAAAAACAGCTTTTCAAAAAAGGATTACTACCAGCTTCAAATAGGCGGATACGGCGTATCTCAAAAGCTTATGGAAGATATGATCGCTTTCGGTGTTGAACGCGAAAACTTTAAGGAAATCTACTATTCAAGAGATCATGTTACCGTTTTAGGCTACAGCATATCTCCCGTGCGCAAACTTCCCCCTATATACGAGCAAAACCTTTATAAGAAAAAATGCGTTTGCAGAAAATGCAATTATTATATTTATGAAGCTGCCGCCAGCATCGCAGAGGATAAGGCTTACGATGATGTGGGATATCCTGATTATTTTTCTCAGGAAGCATTGGATTCATTAAATATGATTGCCGGAAAAGTTGAAAGCGATGATGTTATCATCAGTCTTGATTTGTATAACTACCTTATCCCAAAATATCCCCGTCTTGAATGCCGACCGGTGTTTTTGGGCAATTTGAAGACCGATGATCGAGAGTATTTAAGACTGCATAAAAAATAATAGCAACACAAAGAGGAAAACCTTATGGAGAAAAAATCAAGGGTACAGTATTACGATATAATACGAGTGCTGGCTATAGGATTGGTTATTTTGGGGCACTGTCTCGGAAAATGGATGTTGTGGGATCAGCCCATGGACAAAACAAGAACGGTAATTCATGTTATTTACTGCTTCTGCCCCATGTGCATAGGAATATTTTTTATGATATCGGGCGCACTGCTTTTAAAGGACAAAAAAAATCAGTCGGTAAGATTTGTATTTACAAAAAGAGTTCCCCGCGTGCTTGTGCCCGCGCTTTTCTGGAGCGTTATATATCTGATTTTTTACTCCGCCGAGCGTTTTACCCAGCCGATAAGCGGCACATTTATAAAAAGAGTATTTATTCCAAATGCCGTAAACACAGTAAAAAACAGTCTTAATACCCCGTGGTCGTCCCATTTGTGGTTTGTTTACGCCATGCTGGCGTTTTATATTCTGCTTCCTATTTTGTGTACTATTATTCAAAACGCAACCAAAAAACAGCTTGAATATATTCTTGCCGTTTGGTTTGTCGCAGGCTGTATTGTTCCTCTTATAGGCGACTTTTTCCCTTCCATCGCAATGCCGAACAGAGGAAATATCAATATACTTAGCGGCTACGCGGGAATTTTTATACTGGGCTATTATCTTGATACATACGTTAAAAAAATAAGCCTGCCGGTTTGTGCAGGCCTGTTTGCGGCGGTTATGGTATTTACAGTTGTTTTTGCCACCAAATACATAAACAGCGGCAGGGGTTTTCCGCCTGTCCACCACTATTATTCCCCCACCGTGCTTGCCGCAAGCGGCTGCGTTGTACTTGCAGTTAAAGAATTAAACACGCGTAAACCGTTGAGCGAAAAAACCTATTCGGTAATAACAAAGCTCTCCGCAGCGACCTTCGGCACATATTTTTGCCACGAGCTTGTAAGAATTCTGCTGCAAAATAGGCTGATATCAATGGGACTTAGTCCCTACGCGGTAATTGCAATTAATTTTACCGCAACGCTGATAATATCATTTGCGGCGGCATATATCGCGCTGAAAATTCCCTATATAAACTATCTTTTCTGCGGTGTAAAGATCATAAAAAAATAGATTTTTTAAAAAGCGCCCGCTGCAAATTTTGCAGCGGGCTTAAATTTAACCTTCCAGGTCTTTAAGGCTTTCAATTTCTTCTTTGTTTACTCTTATATGAGCGTCTTTAACCAGCTTAACATCCCTTCGGTTATAAGTCACAGGTGCAAAATCTTCTTTACCTTTAATGGATATTTTAAGCATACCGGTGAGCAGGTTTTGTTCGATAACCGTGCCTTTGCCGTCCGGAGTATCGACAAGCGCGCCGACCTTAGGGGTTTTTCTTAGCAGATCCTCATAGGCGTTCTGTTCAAATTTTAGACAGCACATAAGTCTGCCGCAGGTACCGGAGATTTTAGTCGGGTTAAGGCTCAAGCCCTGCTCCTTTGCCATTTTAATGGATACAGGCTGAAAATCTCCCATAAAGGAGGCGCAGCAGAAGGGTTTTCCGCAAATACCAAGACCGCCGATCTTCTTTGCCTCGTCGCGTACGCCTATCTGACGCAGCTCGATTCTTGTGTGGAAAACCGATGCAAGATCTTTTACAAGCGCGCGGAAGTCTACCCTGCCGTCGGCGGTAAAGTAGAACAGAATTTTGCTGTTGTCAAAAGTGTATTCAACGTCTACAAGATCCATGACAAGTCCGTGAGCTTCCGCCTTCTGTTTGAAAATATCACGGGCGGTTATCTCCTTGCGGCGGTTTTCCTCCGTTTTTTCAATGTCTTCCTTAGTTGCGGGTCTTATAACCTTTTTAAGCGGAAAAACAATAGAGCTGTCCTCTACATCTTTGTTTTCCATAGCGACCGTGCCGCACTCTATTCCGCGTGAAGTTTCGACAATAACATGTGAATCCTTCTCGTATGTTTTCTCTTCAGGGTCAAAATAGTAAATTTTGCCAACATCTTTAAACTTAACGCCAATTACAACTGCCATTAAAATA
>JAFRVM010000112.1 GCA_017438505.1 Clostridia bacterium
ACACTTTTTAATTATTGGGGTGTATGCTTTGTGGATGTGTAGGTAATAGAGGAAACTTTACCGTTCTCCAGCATAAAGGAGAGCTTGCAGTAATCCTTAACATAACAGATTGCTTTGTCGGTTGTTTCTGTGGGCTCACCGTAAGCTGCTATAACATCTTCCTTAGAAGCTCCAATGCAGATACCCTCGGCTGTCTCAACAAGGTCGTCCTTGAGCTCGATGCTCATAACAAAATCCTTTTCACCGCTGGGATATGTGTTGATAACAACACTGCCGTATGTGTAAACCTTGTCCTTGCCCTGGAATGCGCAGGAATCTGACTCAAAGTACTTGTCGGGCTCACCGAGCATGCCCTTGATGTTGGTTGCTTCCATCTCAACAGCAATGTCTGTGCCTTTTACGTTGATGATGTAGCCGCCAAGAGCAGCGGGAGTATCCTGACCCGACGCGCTGTTTGTGCCGGCGGGATCGGTTTTCTTATCACCGCAGCCTGCCATAAAGCACATGCATAAAGCTAAAACCAGTACTAAAAGAGTAACCTTTTTCATAATACAATACCTCATTTCAATTAATTTATTGCATTAGCACCAAAGCTGACAAGCTTTCCGTATTTTTCCAGCTCGTCATATTGCTGCTGCTTCATACTGTTGTAAAAATCCACCTTTTTCTGCCAGATTTCGGCATATTCCTTATTGTCGCGGTAGTCGGTCAGGTCATAATTTATCTTGAGCCACGCGCCGAAATAATCTGCCATCTTTTCCGCTCCGGAAGTGTTGAGGTGAAGTCCGGCGTCATAGGTATCCTTGGACATATCAAGACCGACATTTTCCTGCAGCGGAATAAAGTTGATGTACTTTATCCCGTTTTTCTCGGCAAAGGCGGCAACCTGCTCGTCCCACTCCTTATACCAGTGAGGGTATTCGGTCGGAGCTTTGATAAGCACAAGCTCCACGCCTTTTTCCTTGCAGAGATCGACCATTTTCTGCAGATAACCCATCGCCTTATCACCCAGTGTATAATCGGGAAGGGGCGGGGGGTCGGGAAATTCATCCTGCGGCAGAGTATCGACCCTCATATAATAGCCGTTGTGGGTTACAAGGTTCTTTTTAAACATATATTTAAAGTCGTCCTTTGTAAGCTCCGACCAGCGGGAGTGATAACGCAGCAAAGGAAATACATAATCGACAAAGGATTCCTCCTCGGTCATGGAGGCTTTTATGCTGCCCACCTTGGATTTTGACCAGCGCATGCCGTCAATGCTCATACGGTTGTAGGCTTCGCTCTGCGGCTTGTTGTACTTGAGAGCAAGCACGTTAAACACCGCGACCTTGGGGGTCTCGTAGCGCAGCGCGTCCTCAAGCAGATAATAGGACTGCCATGTGAGCTGCTGAGCGCTTCCGCGGATATAACTTGTAATTCCATACTGTTCCCACATACGAATGGTGGAGATGTTTTCGTAAACTTCGCAGTCGCCCACCATAAGTACTTCGTGATCGGATTTATCCCTGTAATATTCCTCTACCATCGAGCCTTCGACAATGCCTGTCTGATACTTGGGAACAAGCAGACGCTGCAAAAGCCACAGCGCAGTAAATGTAAGGAGGACGGCAAGAATGCCGATAATAACTTTTTTATACTTCATTTTCTCTCCCCCTTAGAACTGATTGTAGATAAACTGGGAGGAATCGTATCCTACGCCGTATGCTCCGAATATTAAGATAACGATGAGCAGCAGCGCCATAATCCCGTAAAAGGATATGTAGGACTTTTTATAGAGCACGTCGCGCACGCTTCCGACGCGAGCCTTCCATATGCTGTTTCCGAGTACAATAAAGAATCCCGCAAGCAGAACGATATAGTCGGCGGCGCTCAGACCTATCTCGAGCATCGAGCCGTCAGTAAGAGCGGAGTAATTAAAGCGGGTAAACATTGTGCCGACCATTTTAAAGGTAAGGGGAACGTCGCGGTAGCAGTCGAACATTCGAATACAGCTCATAAGCAGGAATGTACGAAGTATCTGGAAGCCCTCGTAAAGAGGTTTTCCGCGCACGTTGAATCTACCGTGGAACTTTGCATACAGCGGCTCAAGCTCCTGCGAGCCCATAATGACAACAAAGTTCATAAGACCCCAGACGATAAAGTTCCACGCCGCACCGTGCCACAGACCTGTTGTAAACCATACAACAAAGCAGGAAAGATAAACGGTAACACGCTTGCCCATGCCCTGTCCGAGGTGCTCACGCGACCATTTGGAAAGCTTGAGCATAGGTCCGCATACCGAAATGGGGTAAAAGATATAATCGGTAAACCATGTACCCATGGTGATATGCCAGCGATTCCAGTATTCCTTTATGTTCTTTGAGAAATACGGCAGATTAAAGTTTTCGGCAACCCTTATGCCCATAACCTCGGCAATACCTATGGTAATGTCGATGCCGCCGGTAAAGTCGCAGTAAAGCTCAATGGCGTAAAATATCATTGCTATAAAAACGTAAACGCCGGTGTATTTTTCGGGAGTTCCGATAAGTGTTGTAACGCCGGTGATAATTCTGTCGGCGATGACAACTTTTTTAAAGTAGCCCCACAGTATTCTCATTAGTCCGTAGGAAACCGTTTTGCCGTCGAAGGAATGCTCAGAGAAGAGGGTTTTTGATAAATCCCCGAAACGGCTGATAGGTCCCTGAACAAGCTGCGGGAAGAAGGATACAAACAGGGCAAGCTTGAAGGGGTTGTGCTCGGCCGCCTGCTTGCCGCGGTAAACGTCGATAACATAGCTCATGGACTGGAAGGTGTAAAATGAAATACCCATAGGTATTATCATATCCACAAGCTGCAATCTTGAGGTATCGCTTAAAAACTGGTTGATATTGTTTATAACAAAGTTTGTATACTTTGTTACCGATAAAATACCAATGTTAAAGAACAGACATACAAGCAGCCATGCCCATTTTTTGGCCTTCATCTTATCCTTGTAGGCCTTTTTCTCGTCTTTGGAAAGATCTTTGCCCTCACCCTTCAGGTATTCCTTTTGGGTAAGGTTTATGCTCTCGGTTTTAAGGCTGATAAGATACGAGGATACGGTGGTAACTATTATAAAGAACAGATACCGCCAGTCGGCTATCCAGTAAAAAGCATAGCTTGCGATAAGCAGAAGCGGCCACTGACATTTTTTCGGCAGAATGTAGTACAGTAAAAAGACCGCACACAAAAAGCCGATAAAGGCGTAGGATGTAAAAAGCATAAGCCCCGATTAACCCTCCAGATCCTGTATCAGCTCATAAAGAGCCTTAGCGGAATTGAAATTCTCGGGAACTATCTCCTCGGGAGGAATAACAACGTCAAATTCCTCGTTTATCTCGGAAATAATGGAGACAATGTCAAAGGAATCGAGGATTTTGTCATCGATAAGGGTTGTGCAGGTTTCAAAATCGACCTCGGGGTGAAGTCCTGTTAAAATCTCAAGTAATTCGTCCATTTTTATACTCCTTAATCTTTATTTTGCCGCCCTTTTTTCTTCGTATCTCTTTTTAAGGGTGTTGCGGTCCATTTTTCCGTTTGCGGTAAGGGGCATCTCGTCAAGATGCTCCACCATATTGGGAATCATATATCTGGGAAGCTTTTCCTTTAAAGCTTCTACAAGAGGCTTTACCTCTAAGTCGCCGGTATAGTACAGAACTATTTTGCCTTTTACTTTATCATATATACAGCAGGCCATGGAAACGCCGTCGAGCATACTTACGTTTACCTCGATTTCGCCAAGCTCAATGCGGTGACCCATGTGCTTAATCTGAAAATCCTTGCGGGAGACAAACTCAAGCTCTCCGCGCTCGTTCCAGCGTCCGATATCGCCGCTGCGGTAAATGATTTCGGGGTAGCGGGTGTTAAGCGGGTTCTGAACAAATGAAGCGCTTGTGCGCTGAGGGTCGTTGAAGTAACCCAGCGTTACGCAGGTGCCGCGCACGCATACCTCGCCGCTCTCACCGGGTGCTGCAAGCTCGTTTTTCTCATTTATAAGCAGAATCTCGGTATTTTTGAAAGGTCTGCCGGCAGGCATTGTCTCGTCGAGGGCAAAGTCCCTGTCAATACGGTAGTAGCAGCATACGCCGGTAACCTCGGTCTGTCCGTAAAGGTTGGTAAAGCTTGCTCCGGGTACTGCCTCTTTCCACATATTGTACTGCTTGATGGGAAATACCTCGCCGCTGAATACTATTGTATGCAGAAACTCGGGCTTGACCTTTTCAAAGGTGCGGAAGGAGGAAACAATGGTAAGCGCCGAAACAACCCAGCAGATGGTGTTGACCTCATGTTCGTTTAAAAACTCAACTAATTTTACCGGGAACATAAAGAGCTGTTTGGGCACAAGCCAAGTGGTCGCGCCGAATTTAATAGTGGGATAAAGCTCCTTCATGGAGGCGTCCATATAAAGGGGCGTCTGGTTTGCAAAGCGGGTATTTTCGTTAAAACCGATAACATCGGAAAGGCTCTCGATGTAGTCGATAACGCATCTGTGGCAGGCGATAACGCCTTTGGGAATGCCCGTAGAACCCGATGTAAAGGTAATATAGAGCGGGTTTGTGTCAAGATGTCTGTCTCTGACCGACTGCAGCGCATCCTCGTCGATTTCGGTCGCGGCAGCGTCGTCGTAAAGAGCTACCGTGCCTGAAAACTCAAAATCCTTGGCAAGCTCTTTTGTTGTCTTATCGACAATCATCATGTCCGCCTTGAGGTTTTCAAGTATAAGCTGAATGCGAAAACGCGGCATTTCGGCGTCAATGGGAACGTAGATAGCTCCGCTGTATGTGCAGCCCCAAAAAGCCGCGATCTCCTGCGGGCATTTTTCCATAAACACCACAACAGGCTTACCGTAACATCCGTTATTATAAAGATAACTGCCTATCGCTCTGCTTATATTGCTGATTTGCGCAAAAGATAGCTGAACATTATCGTCGGCAAAAGCAATTTTATCCGGAACTTTTTTTACGGTATTTTCCAAATATTCCAGCACGTTTATCTGCTGCATGAGTTAGTATTCCTTCTTCCTGTCTATTTAAGGCCTGTAATTAAGCTTTTGTACTCATCTCTGAGCGGTTTGCCGCAGGATGTTACGGTATGCGCCGCTAAAACTTCCATAGCGTCAACAAATCTTCCGCTAAGATCGTTATTCGATTTAATAACCGAAAGCTCGGTGCAGCCGAGTATTATAACCTGCGCACCCCGCTCGAAAACTGCGTTTGAAATTCTTTCAAAAAGCTGCATATCGGGCTCGCGGTTGGCCTTTATATCCTCATATATGAGCTTCATGACGCCTGCTTGTCCCTCTTTGTCGGGAAGCACCGCCTCTATGCCCGCTCTTTCAAACTCCTTTTGAAAGAGTCCGCAGCTTATGGTGCCGTCGGTGGCAAAAATACCAGCTTTTGTAATATTGCTGCGCGAGAGCAGCTCAGCTGTGCACTTAATGCCGTTTATCAGCGGAACGCTAAAACCATCCTGGAGCTGTGAATGAAAGTAGTGCGCAGTCATACACGGCATAGCCAGAACTCCCGCGCCCTGCTCTGTCAAGCTTTGCCCTATTTCCAGAATTTTCGGAACAGGGTTTTTGTCGCTTTTCCCGAGTATGTATTCCGTTCTGTCGGGTACAGACGGAATATTGTATATTATCATTTCCAAATGTTCCTGATCGCATCGAGCGTCAGTCATCGAGATAAGCAGCTGCATAAAATACGCCGTTGCCATGGGACCGAGCCCGCCGATAACTCCGAGGGTCATTTTGTCACCAACTTTATGGTTTATCAGTATTTAATCAGATTCTGAATGGATTCGGTAGAGCGTTCCGGCAGCTTGCTCTCGTCAAATTTATGCTCTCCGCGGTAGGATGTCTGGTCATATGCGGCAAGCTCCTTGTCGGTCAGCAGACAAAGTCTGTTGTTGCCCTTTTTAAACGGAGTGGAGTCAACATGGTACCAGCCGCCGTTTACATAAACCAGATTCCACCAGTGGTTGCTTGCCCTTTCGCTTGATCTGACCTTTCTGACCTCTTTATTTTCAATTCCAGCCTGTGTAAGCAGGGCTCTTGTAACAGCATAGTAGGTAAAGCAGTCGCCCGAGCGCTTTTTAAAGCCGTCGTATGCGCCCTTTGTCCAGCTGTCCTTGTTTGACGTGCCTGTGTAACCAATGTTCCTTTTGGTCCATTTGTAAATTGCCTCAACCTTTTTGATATCGGACATGGAATCGTCAATAATGGAATCGAGTACCTCGTCGGCGTAGATTGCCACCTGCTCTTCCCTTGTGGGTTCGGCGCGTACCGTAAACTTGGCAATAGCTGTGGAGCTGTTGCCGGAAGAATCGGTTGCCTTGTAAATAACGTCGTAAACTCCGGCCTTTGTAATATCCACACTGCTGTTATCGATTTCCAGCTTGGGATTTTCATCAAAGTCGTCGGTAACCGTTACGTTTGCCTTATAGCTGACGGAAGCGCCGATGTATACCGAGAAATCGGACACCTCTATTTTGGGAGGAGTTCTGTCCTTTTCAACCTTTACGGTGCGGGTTATTGTGGTTACGTTTCCGGAGAAATCGGTAGCCATATAGGTTAACGTGTATGTTCCCTCTTTATTTACATCCACCGTACCGCTGACCTTCAGATTGGGATTGGGATCCCAGTCATCCTTGGCAGTCACCTTTTTATAGTCAAAGTCCGAGCCGAAAAGAACAGTTTTATCGTCAGCACCGGATATTACCGGAGCCTCCGTATCTTTTACAACCTCAATAACCGCGGTCTGCGATGTTTTATTACCCGCAAGATCCGTTGCGGTGTATGTGACCGTGTAGCTGCCTGCGGCGGAGAAATCAACAGTACCGTCGCTTATCTCAAGTTTTGGATTTACATCGTGGTCATCAGAAACAGTTACGGGAGTTTTGTAATCAACCGTTCTGCCAATGCAGGTCTTGTAGTTGTTTATGCCCTTGATTTTGGGCGCTGCATTGTCGGCAAGAAGGGTAATTGTGCCCTTTTGAACGGTTTCGTTGCCCGCACCGTCCATAGCCGTATAGATAACGGTGTATTTGCCCGGTTCAGCCGGTTTGAGCTCACTGTCGTCAACAACAAGTTTTGCTTTTTTGTCCTTGTCGTCCTCAACCTTTACCGACGATTTGTAATCAAGTTTTTCGCCCACATACGCAGTATAATCTTTAACGCCGCTAAGTGTTGGAGCCACGTCGTCAAATATGACATCCATAGTAACATCTACGGCTGCGGTGTTTCCGCCTGCATCGGTAAGAAGAACCGTACCCTTTGTATGTCCTTCTTTGCTTGTGTCGGGTTCAACACGCCATGTGGCTTTAACCTTTGTCGCGTCCTGCAGATCGGTAACGCAGTCATCGGCGGGAGGGATAACCCCAACCCACCCGATACAGCCGGGTGCCGCCTTAGCCTTTGGAGCTACGGTATCGACTATTGTAAGCGTACTTGTATATACCTTGTCGTCCAGCTTTATTTCAACGGTATATTTTCCGGGGACATTTACAGGAATGGTCTCGGGCGCTGTAACAAACTCCGTACCCTCCGGCACCTTTTTGCCTCTTATAAACTGTTCAATGGATACAGGCGTACCCGCCTCCAGCTTTACTCTTTTTATAACTCTTCCGCGTACCAAAGACAGAAAAACAGCAAGTACGGCAATATACGCGACAACAACGCTAAAAATTATCTTGCTGCGCTTGCTTAATTGGGACTTTGTTTTTTTCCGTGACTGAGTTTTCATATTCGATTCATATCCTCTTTTCTGACATTTTAAGCAGCCTTGAAAAAGTAAAGAAAAAACACAATATATAACTATTTAAACAAAACCTACCACAAAATAGACCATAAAAAGTAACTATTATACAATTAAAATACTCAAATATGCAAATTCATTTTATTATAGCATTTATCAACAGTATTTGCAACCATTATTTTGCCCGCAAATCCTTGCGTTTCATTAATATATTGTAAATTTTTAACCCTTAAATATTCAAAAAAAGAAGACGCGCTATTAATGAAAATCATTAATAACGCGCCGTGTATCTTATTTAAACTTTTAAATTAAACAATACCCTGAGCGGTCATTGCCTCTACAACCTTTTCAAAGCCGGCAATGTTTGCGCCTACAACGAAGTTATCCTCAAAACCGTACTTTTTGGAAGCGTTGTCGATATTATGGTAAATGTTAACCATAATGCCCTGAAGCTTTGCGTCAACCTCGTCGGCTGTCCAGTGCAGTCTTTCGCTGTTCTGAGACATCTCAAGAGCGGAAGTTGCTACGCCGCCTGCGTTTGCAGCCTTACCGGGCAGGAACTTAACGCCTTTTTCAAGCAGATACTCGGTTGCGTCTGCTGTTGTGGGCATATTTGCGCCTTCGCAAACTGCATATACGCCGTTTGCAACAAGAGTCTTGGCGTCGTCAAGATTAAGCTCGTTCTGTGTAGCGCAGGGAAGAGCAACGTCGCACTTAACGCTCCAAACGCCCTTGCCCTCGTGATATTCGGAGTTGGGTCTGTAATTCTTGTACTCTGTAAGTCTCTGACGCTTAACCTCTTTGATCTCCTTAAGAGCTGCAACGTCAATTCCGTCGGGATCGTAAACCCAGCCGGTGGAATCGGAGCAGGTTACAACCTTAGCGCCGAGCTGCTGAGCCTTCTGGATAGCGTAAATAGCAACATTGCCTGCGCCGGAAACTACAACCGTCTTGCCCTCGAGGGACTGGCCGTGGCACTTGAGCATTTCCTCTGTGATATAGAGAAGTCCGTAGCCTGTAGCTTCTGTTCTTACAAGAGAGCCGCCGTAGGAAAGACCCTTACCGGTGAGAACGCCCTCGAATACTCCGCGAAGTCTCTTGTACTGACCGAACATATAACCGATCTCGCGTGCGCCTGTACCGATATCGCCTGCGGGTACGTCTGTGTCAGCGCCGATATACTTGGAAAGCTCTGTCATAAAGCTCTGGCAGAATGCCATAACCTCACGGTCGGACTTGCCCTTGGGATCGAAGTCGGAGCCGCCCTTACCGCCGCCGATGGGAAGGCCTGTAAGGCTGTTTTTAAAGATCTGCTCAAAACCGAGGAACTTGATAACGCCGAGGTTTACAGAGGGATGAAGTCTGATTCCGCCCTTGTAAGGTCCGATTGCGCTGTTAAACTGAACGCGGTAGCCGGTGTTTACCTGTACCTGACCCTTATCGTCAACCCAGGGAACACGGAACTTGATCTGTCTTTCGGGGTTTACAATTCTTTCAAGAAGAGCTTCTTTTCTGAACTTTTCTTCGTTTGCTTCGATTACGGGGCGGAGAGAATCGAGAACTTCCTTAACAGCCTGATGGAATTCGGGCTCGCTGGGGTTTTCTCTTATGGCTCTCTCAATTACTTCATCAACATAAGACATACAATTTCCTCCTCTGAAAAAGAAAAGGACACCTTTAACGGGTAGTAAACTCCTACATCATTAAAGACGCCATTGCCTTTTTCATATTATAAATTTTTATGGGATTTGCGGCAAAAAAGCCAACAGCATAAGACCTCTTTGCCTTACTGACAAGCATTATATACCTGCGATAAATATTTGTCAACCCTTTTTTTCAAAAAATACTTTTTCTGACTAAATCTCTGGAAAAAGGTTTAAATATGTGATATAATACATCAGTATTACTAAGAAAGCAGGTAACTATTATGACATATACAAAGGAAGAGGTCTTACAGTACGTTCTGGAAGAGGATGTAAAGTTTATCCGTCTTGCCTTCTGCGATGTTTTCGGCAAACAGAAAAACATATCAATCATGCCCGAGGAGCTGCCCCGCGCTTTTGAATACGGAATTGCCTTTGACGCATCAACCATAGCTGGATTTATGGACGAATCACGGTGCGACCTGCTGCTTCATCCCGACCCCGGCACTCTTATGGTTCTGCCCTGGAGACCCGAGCACGGCAAGGTTGTGCGTATGTTCACATACATCACCTATCCCGACGGCAGACCCTTTGAATGCGATACGCGCAGCCTGCTGAGGAGGGCCATGGACGACGCTGCAAAAGCCGGTTTTAACTTCTCTTTCGGAGCAGAGCAGGAATTTTATCTTTTTGAACTGGACGAAAACGGCAAACCGACAAAAACGCCCTATGACAGCGCAGGATATATGGACATCGCTCCCGATGACCGCGGAGAAAACATCCGCCGAGAGATATGCCTGACCCTTGAGCAGATGGGCATTTATCCCGAGAGCTCTCACCATGAGGAAGGCCCGGGGCAAAACGAGATCGATTTCCGTTATTCCGACGCTCTTACAAACGCCGACAACGCCATGACCTTCCAGACAGTCGTAAAAACCGTTTCCTACCGAAACGGACTTTGGGCGGACTTTTCCGCAAAACCGCTCGAGGACAAACCGGGCAACGGCTTCCATATAAATATGTCGGTAAAACCTGATGAGAGCAGTGAAAATCTCTGCCACATGATAGCAGGCATTTTAGAAAAAATCGAAGATATGACCGCCTTTTTAAACCCCACCGAAAATTCCTACAAGCGTTTCGGTCAGAGCAAGGCGCCGGCGTATATTTCATGGTCGGCAGAAAACCGCTCGCAGCTTGTCCGCATTCCCGCCGCCGTCGGTCAGTACCGCCGCGCCGAGCTGCGTTCGCCCGACCCGAGCACCAACCCCTACATTGCCTTTGCGCTGCTCATTTATGCAGGTCTCTATGGACTTGAAAACAAACTAAACCTGCCCGTGGCCGCCGATTTCAATCTTTATACCGCAGATAAAGAAACGCTCGCAAAGTTCAGAAAACTGCCGGAAACATTAAAAGAGGCAAAAGAAATCGCCGCAGACAGCGAGTTTATCAGAGCTCATCTGCCGGACAAAA
>JAFRVM010000113.1 GCA_017438505.1 Clostridia bacterium
TCAAAATATTACCTTCCGGGCTCTCCGGAGATTTTTTCCGCAAAGGATTTGGAAGATGCTGCAAAAACAGCCAAAAAAATCGCTCATGTCGGCGATATCGTCGCCCTCTCCCCGGGATGTGCATCCTTTGATATGTACTCCGATTTTGAGGAGCGGGGTGAACACTTTATAAAAATAATCAATTCATTTTAATCTGAGGTGAAGACGTTGAATGCACTGGAAATTTTAGATATTCTGTGCCGCTGCGACGGCGTTGCGGGACAGGAAAACGCTGCCGCGCTCAAGGCCATGGAGCTTTTATCCCCCTATGCCGAATGTAAAATGGACAAAATGGGAAACGTAGTCGGAACTGTCGGCTCGGGTGACGAGCACATTCTGCTTGACGCTCATATCGACCAGATTGGCCTGATAGTTACCGGCATAACCGACGAGGGATTTTTGCGCTTTACTCGCAGCGGAGGGGTAGATATACGCACTCTTACCGGCTCCGAGGTTACCGTGTACGGCAAAGAAAAGGTAACCGGAATTATATGCAATCTTCCTGCCGACGAGCGAAAAGACGGTCTGCTGCCCGATATAGACGAATGCTTTATAGATGTAGGTCTATCCGCCGAAACCGCAAAGAAGCTTATACCCCCCGGGAGCTTTGTTTCAATCAGTCAGCCGCCTGTTAATCTCCAAAACGGACTTTTCTGCTCAAAATCCATTGACGACCGTGCCGGTATTGCCGCTCTGATTCTATGCGCGCAGGCGCTTAGCGGAAAAGAGCTTCCTTGCAAGGTCAGCTTTTTGTTCTCGTGTCAGGAGGAAACCGGCGCGCTCGGGGCGACAACCGCCGCCTTTTCAATTAATCCCACAAGGGCTGTGGCTGTCGACGTCAGCTTTGCGCACACCCCCGGCTGCAACGAATATGAATGCGGGAAGCTGAGCAAAGGTCCGATGATAGGCGTTTCCCCAGTTTTAAACAGTGATATAAGCCGCCTGCTCGCAGATCTTGCCAAAAATGACGGCATGGAGCATCAGGTTGAGGTTATGGGCGACAGCACAGGTACAAATGCTGATGACATAGCAGTAACACGCTGCGGAGTTATGTGCGGGCTTGTTTCAATTCCCATAAAATATATGCACACAGGCGTTGAGGTTGTCGACCCGAAGGATATAACCGATACCGCCCGTCTGCTTGAATTATATGTTTTAAAGGGCGGTGAGCGGAATGTTTGATAATTTAAAAATACTATCCCAAATTGACGGCTTTTCGGGGCGTGAGGAAAAGGTAAGAGAAAAAATAACCGAGCTTGTAAAACCCTTCGCCGAAAAAATAACCGTTGATAACCTCGGAAATCTTATAGTTTACAAAAAGGGTGAAAAAAGAGCAAAAAACAAGCTGTTAATTTGCGCCCATATGGATCAGCCGTGCCTTATGGTAACCGGCGCAACCCCCGAAGGCTACCTGCGCACTGCTAAAGTCGGAGAGCTTGACAACGCCCTGCTCGCCGGAAAGCAGTATCTTATAGGCGACAGCAAAATTCCCGCAGTTATCGGCTGCCCTCCCGTTCATCTGACCGAAAAAGAGAACCGCAGAAAACCTCTTAAGACTACCGAATTACTGCTTGATATCGGCGCAAGGGACGAAAAAGAAGCCTTATCGTCGGTTTTCCCCGGAGACAGGGTATCCTTTATGAGCGAAGCGGGAGATTTCGGCGAGAATCTGTTTAAAGGCAAATCACTTGACAGTCGTTCGGGCTGTGCCATTGCCATTGAAATGATAAAATCAACCCTACTCTATGATACAGTGTTCGTTTTTACCGTTCAAAGTCAGACAGGAAACGCAGGCGCGGCATGCGCATCGTTTGCCACAAAGCCTGATTACGCAATAGTTTTGCAGGTTGTTCCCGCAAACGATATTCCCTCTGTCGGTGCCGAAAAGCAAATCAGTGCTCTTTGCAGGGGTGTTGTTATCTCCTTTAAGGATAACGGGGCAATTTATGATAGTCAAGCCGCTTTGCTTGCCATTAATGTGTGCAAAGAAAAGGGTATTTGCCATCAGATTAAGACTCAGAACACAGACGCGGGTGACGCCGGGAAGGTTCAGCGCAGCGCAAACGGCGTGCGTGTTGTCCCGCTCGGTCTTGCATGCAGACATCATGGCTCTCCAAGCGAGTTGATTTCAAAAAGCGATATGCAGGCCGTAAAGGATATCTGCACCCTGCTTGCCGAAAAAATATCTTCGGGTGATGCGCTGTGATAGTTCTGGCAAACAGCCGCGATATCCCCGCCTTAAAGGACTTTTGCGCAGGCGATGCAGTCGGGTGCAGAATAGGCTGCAATATAGACAGCTACAAAACCAACCTGCCCTTGCCCCGGTGTGGAAAATCGAGCAAGACGGAAGTCTTTCGGGAGTGATAAGCAAGCTCGACGGTGCGGTGACTTTGCTGTGCAAAACCGAGTCGGCATACCTTGAAGCCAAGGAATTTATAAAAATGCTCCCGGACGTCTGCGAAATACTTTCAAACAGCGGTGAAAACGGAGCTGTAATGAAATTCTGCGGCACTCCGAAAAAACCTGCTGCCGAGGTTACTTTTGCCTCTGCGCAGGAAACCGCAAAGCTGATTTTGCGCGCGCAAAATCTTCCCTCCGAGGAGTTTGACAGAATTTATGTTGACATTTCGCACAGAATACGTCATAATTTTCTTTATACGGCTGTTTTTCGCAAGGACGGCATCCCCGTCTCCTGCGCCTGCGCCCATATTTCGGGCGGGGACGCGCTTATTTCCACTGTTTACACCCTTTGGCAGCACCGCAAAAATGGCTTTGCGGCGGAGGTATTAAATTTTTTGTGCGAAAAATTTGCCGATAAAAACATTTTTCTGATGTGTGAGCGCACACTGACAGAATACTATAAAAAATCAGGATTTTCAGTAACTGGAGGCTACAACCTTGAATCAACCCTTCTTTAACATCAACAGTAAAATAGTCGAGCTTTCCGAAAAAGCAATCGCACTCTGCGCTCCGTCCTTTTCGAAAATCGAGGAAATAACAGAATACAATCAGCTGAAAGTTTTAAAGGCTTTTGCAGATAACCGCGTAAGTGAGCGCCATTTTGCAGCCTCGACAGGCTACGGCTACGGAGACGAGGGCAGAGAGACCCTGGACGCGGTATTTGCTCAGTGCATGGGCGCGCCGGACGCTATTATAAGGCATAACTTTGTATGCGGAACTCAGGCGCTGACCGTTGCTCTTTTCGGAATGCTTCGCCCGGGCGACGCTTTTCTCTCGGTCACGGGTATGCCCTATGACACTCTGCGCGGCGTTATAGGCATTACCGGCGAGGGTCAGGGCTCGCTGAAGGATTTCGGGATCGAGTACCGTCAGCTCGATTTGCTTCCCGACGGCAAGGTTGATATCGACGCTATGCCCCCCGCTATGGACAGCAAGGTAAAAATGGTATACATCCAGCGCTCAAGGGGTTATACCCTTCGTCCCTCACTTTCGGTTTCGGAGATTACCGAAATCGCCCACCGCGCAAAGCAGATAAACCCCGATGTAATTGTAATGGTGGATAATTGCTACGGCGAGTTTGTGGAAAAACTTGAGCCGGTAGCCTGCGGAGCCGACATCATGGCAGGCTCTCTTATAAAAAATCCCGGCGGAGGCATAGCCCCCACCGGCGGATATATCTGCGGACGCTCCGATCTCGTCGAGCTTTGCTCCTACCGTCTGACCACACCGGGAACAGGCAGAGAGGTCGGTTGCAGTCTCGGTCACAACCGCGAGCTGTTTATGGGACTGTATAACGCTCCCCATGTCACGGGCGAAGCTCTTAAAACTGCCGTTTTTGCCTCGGCTCTTTTTGAGCTTTTGGGCTTTGAGGTCACTCCCCGCTGTGACCAGCCGCGTGCCGACATCATTCAGGCTATCATGCTGCGTGACGAGCCTAATCTTATCGCATTCTGTCAGGGCGTTCAGAGGGGCGCGCCGGTCGATTCCTTCGTTATTCCTGAGCCCTGGGATATGCCGGGCTACGACAGCAAGGTAATTATGGCTGCGGGCGCATTTACCCTCGGCTCGTCCATCGAGCTTTCGGCCGACGCTCCCTTGCGAGAGCCTTACGCGGTATGGATGCAGGGCGGTCTCAATTTCAATTCGGGCAAAATGGGCATAACGCTCGCCGCTCAGACAATGCTTGAAAAGGGTTTAATTTAAGATAAAGAATTATTGCTCAATTCTTTTTCCGGATTCCGATTTGGCAAAGCCGGATATTTATCCAATCTGCAAATGAATAGTCGAAAGCGAATAAGAAAACGGAAATGATTTCAACTTGCAATGGTGTTATAAAATCGAGAGCAAGTTTTACCGGTTAGGTTAGTAAAACTTGAAAAGACGAGGTAAATTCATTGTGAAGTGCATACTCAACCTAAATATAAAGGGCATCTCAAATATCAGATTTTCCTGCGGAGAGCAAGAATATAATTTTTGCGGAGAAGAAAAAACAGAAATTGCATTTGACATTCCAGAGCCGGGTATATATGACATAAAAATCACTCAAATACCAACGGAAAAATATACAGTAATTGACTGGCTCGTTTGTTTTTTAGCTTCAATAGCAGAGCTTGCTTTTGAAATATTTACATCATCCTGCAATTTTAAATGGCAAAAAGAAGTAGTTCCATACTGCTTTTGTACTACCGTGAAAATTCAAATGACCGGTGACAGGAAAATCGACGTTGATATATGCGATTCTGAGTTTAAAGGTGTTTGGCAGTATCCGAAGATTAAAATTAAAAATATTTCAGGCGAGAATATCAGCACTGTGTATTCTTTAAATGAACGGGATTTTAAAAATGCCAAAATACATAATATCATAAAACTGTCAATACTGATTTTGCCTTTAAGCGCTTTTTTTGTTTTAGCTGTTATATCGTATATTCTGAGCAAATCAGTTTTGCAGTTGCTGATTGTTTCCTTAGTGCTTGCACTTTTTATCGGCTTTTACGTTTTTCAAATTAATAAAATTAAAAAGAGTTATTCAAAAGAAATACTGGCTGCAAAAAATAAGCTGAACAATATTCAAAATAAAGTAAAATGACCTTGAATCAGAGAAATTCTCTTTCAAGGTCGTTTTTATATTTATTTTTTACTTTGCGTCAAACCAGGTCTTTCCGCTGCTGATATCGGCGGGCAGCGGAACGCGCAGATCTGCCGCGCGGCTCATCTCCTCGCCGAGGATTTTTTCAACCTTTTCCTGTTCATTAAGGGGCGATTCGACTATAAGTTCGTCATGCACCTGTAAAATAAGTTTTGCCGAAAGTTTTTCCTGTGCAAGCCTGCGGTAGACCCGTATCATGGCGATTTTTATTATATCGGCGGCAGTGCCCTGAATAGGCATATTGCGTGCAACCCTCTCGCCGAAGGCGCGCAGATTGTGGTTTGACGAGGAAAGCTCGGGCAAATATCTGCGCCTTGCATACAGCGTTTCGGCGTATCCTCTGTCCTTTGCCTGCGCGACGGTGCGCTCCATATAGCTGTTTACCCCTGAATAATGTGTAAGATATGATTTTATATAGTGCGAAGCCTCGGCGTTGCTTACGTTGATATCCTTTGCAAGAGAGAAAGCTCCAATGCCGTAAACTATGCCGAAGTTTACCGCCTTTGCGCGCGAACGCATCTGCGGCGTAACCTCGCCTGCCGGCACGCCGAACACCTGCGATGCGGTTATTGTGTGGATATCGTCGCCGTTATTAAATGCCTGCGTCATAACCTTATCGTCTGCCATATGGGCAAGGACGCGCAGTTCAATCTGCGAATAGTCGGCGTCGCACAGCACGCAGCCCTCTTTTGCCGTAAAGAATTTGCGCATACGGCTGCCGAGCTCGGTGCGCACAGGAATATTCTGCAAATTGGGCTCGGTCGAGCTGATTCTGCCCGTTCTGGTTTCGGTCTGGTTAAAGCTGGAATGTATCCTTCCGTCGGGCGCAATTTCCTTAATCAGACCGTCGCAGTAGGTAGATTTCAGCTTTGCAAGTGTGCGGTACTCAAGAACCTTTGCAACAACCGGACTGACGTCGCAAAGCCGCTCGAGCACTTCGGCGTTTGTGGAATATCCTGTTTTGGTCTTTTTGCCGCTGGGAAGCTTTAGTTTTTCAAACAAAATAACTCCGAGCTGTTTTGGGGAATTGATGTTGAATTTCTCACCCGCAAGGTCGTATATCTCATCCTCAAGAGCCGTGATTTTCTCCGAAAGCTCCTCGCCGAAGGCCATAATTCCGAATCTGTCCACCAAAAAGCCGAGATTTTCCATATCGGCAAGCACCAAAGCGAGGGGAATTTCGATATCATAAAACAGTTTTTCCATACCCTTTTCGGATATTTCGTTCCCCAGCTTTTTAAATAACGCGGGCAGAGCCATTGCCGACTTTGCAATAGCCTCGGTATCATCATCGCAATCCGCCGAAACGCCGTAAAGCTGGCAGACCTTTACCAGAAGCTCATGGGACGGGACGCTCTTCTCCTGCTCCCAGTTGGAAATCGTGAACTTCGTTACGTTCAGCTTGTCCGCCAGATCCTGCTGTGTATCGCCGTGATCCTTTCTCACTTCTGCCAATCGTTCCCCTATCACCTTGATCACCTCATGTGACCAAGTATAAAGAATCTTTCATCTTTTCATTCAAAGTTAAAAGAACTTGCTATTATTGTCAATGAGTAGTAAAATGTTGCAATATGCAAGGGCGAAATAGTAAATCTTTGGGGTGTGAGAGTATGCTGGAGCGACAGGTAAAGTCCAAGCAGCGCGTTTCCGACCACGGCGAGGTCTTTACCGCCGAGCGCGAGGTCAATGCCATGCTGGACTTGGTAAAACCCGAAACAGAGCGGATCGACTCCCGTTTTCTGGAGCCCGCCTGCGGCGAGGGAGCATTTCTGATTGAGATACTGCGGCGCAAGTTGGAAGTCGTGAAAAGCCGCTATGGGAAAAGCACCTACGACTACGAGCGCTATGCTGTGCTGGCAGTGACGAGCGTCTACGGCGTGGACATCTTGCAGGACAACGTGGAGATATGCCGCCAACGGCTTTATGAGCTTTGGGACAAGGCGTATACGGCAAATGCCAAAGCGCAGGCAAACGAGCAATGCCGCGAGGTCGTCCGCTTTATTCTGCGAAAGAACATCCTGTGTGGCGACGCGCTCACCATGAGGCAAAGCGATGGAACGCCAATCATCTTTGCGGAATGGAGCCTCGTGACCGAAAATCAGATCAAGCGCCGCGATTATGCGTTGGACGAGCTTCTGGCGGGTCACGAGGAGCAGA
>JAFRVM010000114.1 GCA_017438505.1 Clostridia bacterium
CATCAAAAAGAACAAAAATCACTCGAAAATCTCTCGCTCTCGGGTGCTTTGCAGTTTTCACGGAGCCGATTTGGGCTGAGACGAGACGCAGCCCGCAGGGAATACTTCCGTATTTTCAAGGGCTGCAACGAAGTATCGGCGCAAATCAGCCCGTGAAAACCGGTAGGTGTTCAACTCCCTTCGCCTATAAGAGGGGAGTCGAACGCGGGGGCACTTAGCAAAGCGCCGGCGGCGCTCGTCAGGGCAAACTGCGCTCACTCCGTTTCCGGCGGGCAGCGGTACCGCTTTCTTTGTTCAAAATATTAAAACGAGGGATCCCCGGCAGACTCGGAATCTCAAGCCGACCGCGGATTTCTTTCCATACCGGGTCTTGCGTCGGTGTGATATCATTAAAACAGTATCGCGAAATCGGGACCTGACGAGGGGAAAAAGTGATGACAGAAAAGGAAAACAACAGAAAAACCATGATTCGTTGGCCGGGAAAAGAAGAAATAAACACTTCGCGCCTTTATAATCTGGATTTACTGAAAGCGCTTGCGATAGTATGTATGATTCTCTGCCACTGCGTCCTGATGCTCGGCGTGCATCATGACGGATACGAAAAGGACATTCTCTATTTTTTCGGCGATGTGGTACTTGGCGATTATATTGCGGTCGCTCATGCTTTTATGTTTGCAATGGGCGTTGGTTTCGTTTTTACAAACAAAAAGGCGCCTGCAGATCTTATAAAGCGGGGTATTAAAATATTCCTGCTTGGTTACATACTGAATTTCTTTCGTTACGGTATTTATGCATTGATCGAAGGCGTGATAAGCGGCGAGTTTGAGCCACAGACGCTTGAAGCGTTATTCGGTCCCGATATTTTTCATTTTGCAGGTCTCGCCATGATCCTTACGGGCGTGCTGAAAAAGCTCAGGCTGAACGAAGCGCACATTCTGTTTATCGGCATTTTAATGTCTGCGGCAGGCTCTTTTCTTGTTCTGATCGACACGGGAAATTATGTCGAAAATCTCCTGCTCGGGCATGTTATCACCACAACCGAAGATACCTCCTGCTTTGCTCTGCTGAATTGGTATATCTTTGTCGCGGCCGGCATGATGTTCGGCGTGATCGTACGCAGAGTGGAAAATGCGGGGGTCTTTTATAAAAGGCTTTTGGCTGTATCGGGCATTGTATCGGCAATCTATATCGCGCTGACGTTTCGGTTGGGAATCCTTTTCTTAACAAAGCAAAGCTTTTATTACGCGGTCGGCACCCCTGACGCTATCGGGCTGCTCTGCACTGATTTGTTCTTGATTTCGGCGTTTTATTATATTATTAAAAAGTTTGGCGTTTCGAAGTTCAAAACAGAAATTGAAATGAGTAAAAACCTTACCGTAATATATATTATCCAGTGGTGTGTAATAGGTTTTACGGACAGCGTTTTCGGTTATGTTCTGGAATACGATTTCCCGTATTATTTTATTTATCCGTTCGGCTTTATGCTGATCGTCGCTTCGTTTTATCTGGCAAGGCTGTGGAACAAGCATAAAAACAAAAAAAGCGCTTCTCCGATTTTGCTTTGAAAAGGATATGAAGGCGCTTTTGTCCGCGACCCGGCCGCGATCACGGATCGCTACGCGCTTTGACTGCAAATGCGCACACGGCGCATTTGCTTTACGCGCCGCGCCGCTTGCCTCCGCCAAATAAGGCAGGTGATTTTGATGAAATTGCCTGCCTTTGCTTTTTGTGCTATTATCGGGAACAGGCGGACGAGGCGAGGGGCTGTCCACGAAAATACAGATCAGAGATTTGCAGAGGTAAATCAGAAATGAGACCGGATGAAAAATGGATCTACGCACA
>JAFRVM010000115.1 GCA_017438505.1 Clostridia bacterium
ATGATCTGCCCTGCAACGAGTTCGTAGCAGGCTTCATCGGTTCACCTCAAATGAACTTCGCAGACGGCAGAATCGTACAGTACGGCGAAGATTACTATCTCCAGTTCGGCAACTATCAGCTTCGTCTTCCCGAGTCAAAGAACTTGGACTATCAGCTTGAAGACTATGTTGACACCGACGTTACATTCGGTATTCGTCCCGAGCATATTTACGATGACCCTGATTACATTGCTATGCATCCGGAAGGAGTTCTCGAGGCAAGCGTAGAAGTAACAGAGCTTATGGGTGCCGAGATTTACCTCTATGTAGCAGTTGACGGTATTCCGTTTACCGCAAGAGTTGCCCCGACATCAACAGCACAGCCCGGTGATATTGTTCAGATTGCTATTGACGTTGAGAAGATTCACCTCTTCGATAAGGAAACAGAGCAGACTATCACAAACTAATATTTAACATAACATCAATCAAGTCCGTCAAGCGTATAAATATTACTGTTTTGACGGACTTTTTGATACATAAGTAAAACCCCCTGAAGGAGGATAAATATGCAATATAACATTGTAGGCGACACACTGCCGGCGGTAATCTGTACACTTAACCCTAAAGAGAGCATGATTACGCAAAACGGCGGCATGGCATGGATGACACCCAACATGAAAATGGACACAACCACCAACGGCGGCATCGGAAAAGCTTTCGGACGTGCATTCACAGGTGAGAAGATGTTCCAGAACATTTACACTGCACAGGGCGGATCGGGAATGATAGCATTTGCGTCAAGCCTGCCGGGCTGCATACGTGCGTTCCCGATTTCTCCGGGACGTGACATGATTGTGCAGAAGAAAGGATTTCTTGCAAGTGAAACAACAGTTACGCTGTCCGTATTTTTACAAAAGAAACTCGGTGCAGGATTTTTCGGCGGCGATGGTTTCATAATGCAGAGGCTTTCAGGCAGCGGCGTAGCATTCGTAGAGTTTGACGGCTATGTTGTGGAATACGAATTGCAGCCGGGTCAGCAGCTTGTCGTTGACACGGGCTATATAGCCGCTATGGACGCAACCTGCCAAATGGACATACAATCCGTACCGGGCATTAAAAACGCTCTGTTCGGCGGCGAGGGGCTTTTCAACACCCTTGTAACGGGACCGGGAAAGGTTTACTTGCAGACCATGCCGATTAATCAGCTTGCAGGTTCAATCAGACCGTACATTCCGACAAGCTCATGAAAGGGCGAAGCGGCAGATACTGTATTTGATATTTTGGCGGACGGTATCGGAGATTTCGTTTAACGGCATAAAAATTATCGGGGGATACTCTTTTGAAGTATCTCCCGATTTTTATTTATTATTCGTCAATCCCATAAAATTTACAAGCATTCTCCTTGGTATATTTCAGCACGTCATCAACCTGCATACCCCTGATTTCCGCAATTCTTTCCGCCGTATGTATAATCAGCGAGCTGTCGCACCTCTTCCCTCTGAACGGCACGGGAGCGAGATACGGTGCGTCCGTTTCAAGCAGCAGTCTGTCAATCGGAACTTCCCTTGCAACCTCCACGGGCACTCTGGCATTCTTGAACGTAACGGCACCGCCCAGCGAGATTCGCATATCCCCCAATCTCAGAACCTCTTTCAGCATTTCCGCAGAGCCGCTGTAGCAGTGCAAAAGACCGTAAGGCTGATATTTTCTCAGGTAGTCCATAACATCGCCGTGAGCCTCTCTGTCGTGAATGACAATGGGCATTCCGGTATCTTTAGAAAGCTCCAGCTGTTTACGAAATACAACATGCTGTTCGGCTTTCGGAATATCCCAGTGATAGTCAATGCCCGTTTCGCCGATTGCGACAACCTTTTCATGAGAAAGCAGCTGTGCAATCCGTGAAATATATTCGTCAAGCTTTGAAATATCCATATCCGTAACACTCTCGGGGTGAATACCCACCGCAGCATAAAAATGCGGAAACTTCTCCGCAAGCTCAATTGACTGCAAAGATGTTTCAATATCCACACCGTTATTCACAACAGCAAACACACCCTTTTGAGGAAGAGATGAAATAAGTTCGTCACGGTCGCTGTCGAATTTTTCATCATCGTAGTGTGCGTGTGCGTCAAAAATCAAATTCTCCATTTTTTTAATTCTCCTTTTA
>JAFRVM010000116.1 GCA_017438505.1 Clostridia bacterium
AGGCGTCGAGATTTTTTATTATATGTATTCTGGCAAGCAGCCGGTATACAGGGGTCAGCAAAGCGCGTACAAGCCCCGGCGCAAACATGAATAAAAGGCAGGTAGCAAAGCCGAGGACGTTGGCTATCGTTCCGACGATAAACAGCACGATGAAGCTCTTGCTTCTTTCCGGCGAAAAAATAAAGGAGCCTTTCCAGATCATAGCGCACCCGCTTAAAGCCAGGATGGAAAGCGTGTAGTGCATCGTGTTGTTAAGCAATATCGCCGACGATTTGGAAAGCTTTATGCCGTCCTCGGTTATCGTCTCAATTATCTCCCACTCGGATTCTGTAGTCGACTCGGTGTTCGATTCGGTCTGAGTTTCCGATTCAATCGGAGCGCTTGACGAATTCTCGTTTTTGTCAACGGTTCCGGAAGTACATCCGCTTAAAACAAGGCTCAGTGCAAGCACCGCGATAAGCAGATATTTTTTTGTGATGTTTTTCATTTTTGCATTCCTCCTTAATAATTCTCTATTCAAGCTCAAAAGCACCGGTGTAGAGCTGATAGTACTTACCCTTTTGCTCTATAAGTGAGTCGTGTGTTCCGCGCTCGATAATTCTTCCCTTTTCAAGCACCATAATAACATCGGAATTCTGTACGGTGGAAAGCCTGTGGGCAATAACAAATACCGTGCGTCCCTGCATAAGCGCGTCCATACCCTTCTGCACTATGGCCTCGGTACGGGTGTCTATGTTGGAGGTCGCCTCGTCGAGTATCATAACCGGTGGATCCTCGATGGCGGCGCGGGCAATTGAGATTAGCTGACGCTGACCCTGCGAGAGACTTCCGCCGTCGCCGTCTATCATGGTGTTGTAGCCCTGAGGCAGACGGCGTATAAAGTTATCCGCGCCCGCAAGACGCGCCGCTTTGTATACCTGCTCCTCGTCGGCGTCGGGTTTGCCGTAGCGTATATTATCCATAACCGTGCCGGTAAACAGGTTGGTGTCCTGAAGAACTATGCCCAGAGAGTGGCGCAGAGCGTCCTTTTTGATTTTGTTGATATTTATGCCGTCATAGCGGATTTTGCCGTCGGCAATATCGTAAAAGCGGTTTATAAGGTTGGTAATCGTGGTTTTTCCCGCACCGGTCGCGCCGACAAAGGCCACCTTTTGACCCGGCTCGGCGTAAAGACTTATGTTGTGAAGAACAATTTTATCCTCGGTGTAGCCGAAATCAACGTCGTACATTCTGATATCGCCCTTAAGCTCGGTATATGTCACCGTGCCGTCGCCGTGGGGATGCTTCCACGCCCACAGACCGGTGTGCTCCTTCGTCTCGGCAAGCTTACCGTTCTCATATTTGGCGTTTACAAGGGTAACGTATCCCTCGTCCGATTCGGGCTGCTCATCCATAAGAGTAAAAATTCGCTTTGCGCCGGCCAGCGCCATAACAATAAAGTTAAACTGCTGCGCTATCTGGTTTATCGGCATGGCAAAGCCTTTACTTAACTGTAAAAATGAAGCAATGGTGCCGAGGGTCAGTATTCCCGAGCCAAGTACCATAGTGAGCGAATTGCCCCAGTGGGTAATTGCCAGCAGACCGCCGATTATGGCTATAAGAACATACTGCAGATGTCCCAGGTTGCCCATTATAGGCATAAGTATGTTTGCAAAACGGTTTGCCTGGGTTGCGTCCTGGCGGAGCTCCTCATTGAGTGCGTCAAAACCCTCTTTGGACTGCTCTTCATGGCAGAAAACCTTTATTACCTTCTGACCGTGCATCATTTCCTCGACATAGCCGTTTAGCTTTCCTATCGACTGCTGCTGACGGATAAAAAAGTGTCCGCTTTTGCCCGTGATAAACTTGGTCACACTGAGCATTAACACCATTGTAAGTATAACAAAAACGGTTAAAATCCAGCTTGTGTAAACCATGGCGCAGAACATTGAGAATATGCTGACCGCAGATGAGAAAAACTGCGGCACGCTCTGGGCTATCATCTGGCGCAGAGCGTCGGTATCGTTGGTGTAGTAGCTCATAATATCGCCGTGAGAGTGGGTATCGAAGTACTTTATGGGCAGCTTCTGCATTTTTTCGAACATCTCGTCGCGTATGGTTTTAAGCACGCCTTGTGCGACGGTAACCATAAGGCGGTTAAAGAGATATGTCGCTATAATGCCCGATATATATATGCCCGCCATAAAAAGCAGGCCTTCAATAAGTCCCGCGGCTATAAGTCCCGGAACGCCTGTTCCCGCCTTTACGACAGGGGTTATGTAGGTATCGATAAGGGTGCGTATAAACATGGAGTTTGCAACGCCGGTTACAGCGCTGATGATAATGCAGATAAATACCGCGACAAGCCTGGGGGTATACCCTTTCATGTACCCTAAAAGACGGACAAGGGTTTCCTTGCTCAGTTTCATATCTGCGGGAGCGCCGCCCTGGGGCATTTTTCTCGGTCCTCTATTCATTCACGGCCGCCCCCTTTTGCTGAGATGTGTAAACCTCACGGTAGATCTCGTTGCTCTTCAGCAGTTCTGCGTGAGTGCCTACGGCATTGACCTTTCCGCCGTCCATAACGATTATCTTATCGGCGTCGGCAACGGAGGAAATACGCTGGGCAATGATTATCTTTGTGGTGTCGGGAATCTCCTCGTAAAAGGCCTTGCGGATAAGAGCGTCGGTAGCGGTATCTACCGCGCTTGTGGAGTCGTCGAGAATGAGAATTTTAGGCTTCTTTAAAAGCGCGCGGGCAATACAGAGTCTCTGCTTCTGTCCGCCCGAAACATTGGTTCCGCCCTGCTCGATATGTGTGTCGTAGCCGTCGGGGAAGGATTTTATAAAGTCGTCGGCCTGCGCAAGCTTGCAGGCGTGCTCCATCTCCTCGTCGGTTGCGTCGGGGTTGCCCCAGCGCAGATTTTCTTTTATTGTGCCCGAAAAGAGCACGTTTTTCTGCAAAACCATGGCGACACTGTTGCGCAGAGCTTCCAAATCGTATTCGCGCACGTCCCTTCCGCCTACGGTCAGCCTTCCGAGGGTCACATCGTAAAGCCTTGGTATAAGCTGAACAAGGGTACTTTTCGAGCTTCCCGTACCGCCTATAATTCCGACGGTCTCGCCCGATTTTATTTCAAGATTGACGTCGCTCAGGCACAGGCGGTCTTTATCGCCTGCATAGCTGAAGCCTACGTTTTCAAACTTTATCGAACCGTCGGCAATAAAAATATTGGGCTCTTTGCAGTTTGTAAGGGTGCTTTTTTCGGTCAGAACCTCGTCGATTCTCTCTGCGGACGCGCGGGAAATGATTATTGTTATAAAGATAAAGGAGAGCATCATAAGGCTCATAAGCACCTGCATAAGGTATGTAAACAGCGAGAAGAGGTAGCCTGTGGTCATCTCTCCGGTTACAACAAGTCTCGCACCGAAATAGGATATGAGCATCATACAGCCGTAAATGCAGAACTGCATAAGCGGACCGTTAAAGGCTATCAGTTTTTCAGCTTTCGAGAAATCGCGGTAAATGCTGCCCGAGACCTCGTTGAACTTTTCTATCTCATAATCCTCCTGCACAAAGGACTTTACGACTCTTATTCCGCGCAGGTTTTCCTGAACAACACGGTTGAGCTTGTCGTATGTCTTGAATACCCGCTCAAAAATAGGGTGAGCGTGGCTGATTATAAACAGAAATCCTATCGCAAGAACGGGAACGACCGCAAGGAACATTAGCGAAAGTTTGGCGTTTATTCTAAATACCATTATCAGTGAAAAAATAAGCATGGCGGGCGAGCGCACGGCTATGCGGATTATCATCTGATAGGCGTTCTGAATGTTGGTAACATCGGTGGTAAGGCGGGTAATAAGACTTGCGGTGGAGTATTTATCTATGTTCTGGAACGAAAAGTCCTGAATGTTATAGTAAATATCGTGCCGCAGATTTGCGCCGAAGCCCGCCGAGGCTATGGCGGCAAAGTGACCCGAAAGCGCGCCGCAGGCAAGCGAGACAATCGCCAGACCTACAAGTATCGCTCCGTAAGTAAGAATAGTGGACATACTTCCGCCCATTACGCCGTCGTCGAGAAGCTTTGCCAGCACGGTGGGTATAATAACCTCCAAAATAACCTCAAAGGTTACAAACAAAGGCGCAAGCAAAGACTCTTTTTTATATTGGCGGACGCAGCCCGCCAACCGTTTTATCATTGCAATTCCTCCTTTTATTCAAGCACGTTTTCCATGCGCGCCAAAAAATCAAAAAAACGCTCCAGCTCATCGGGCGTAAATGCCGCCGATATCTCGCTTTCCAGCAGGCTGACCTGCCGCTCGATAACCCGGTGCATCTCTATGGCCTTTTGCGTGAGCACAAGCTTTTTGGGCCGCGCGTCGCGCTCGACCGAAATTCTTTTGACAAGGCCGTTGCTCTCCATGGTTTTCAAAATCCCCGTCACGGTGGAGCGGCGAATATTGAAATGACACTCTATATCGCGCTGAAAAATATCCCTTTCGGGATTTTTGGCAAGATAGCAGATTATCATGGCCTGAACGCCGGTTATTCCGCCCGCCTTGGTATCCGACAGCCTTTTGTCAAGCGTGCGGCCAAGCTTTCGTGAGAGGTTTTTGACGGCAAATCCTATGTTTTTGTTTTGAATGTTTTCCGGCAAAGGCTCACCTCCCAAAAATAATGTTAGGATACTAACATTATACCACCGAAAAATTTTAATGTCAACAAAAAAGACTGACGATTTGCACAACATACAGCCCACTTTCTTTGTGCAAAACATCAGTTGAAATTAGTACTTGATTTTTGCGCGGAGATATGTTAATATAACTACTGTTGCGGACGCTTAGCTCAGCTGGTAGAGCACCTGCTTGACGTGCAGGTGGTCAGCGGTTCGATTCCGTTAGCGTCCACCAAAAATCGGCAGAAAGCGATTATTTCTGCCGATTTTTTCTTATTACCTCCTAACTTTCACTCTTACTTAACTTTCTGCCGATTTTTGAAGTAAGAAGTAATAGGTTTTTTGTGGGGGAAACGGTAACTTCATGTCCCTTAATTACAAATTAAAATTTATCTGTGAGGTGATATTTGCATGGACAACGAAACAAGAAAAGCCATGTCGGAGCTTGAAAAATGGTTATCCGACCCGCACGAGCTGGGCAAAAAACCGTCCAAAATCGTGTTTACAAGGTCGTTTGAGGACAAGGACGGAATAAACTGCAAGATCTTCAAGTACAAAAAATCACTTTTCGGAAAGTGGATGCTTGGCATTGTAAGCGATTCGGGCACATTCAGCGAAATGCGCGAATACAACGAAAATACCGAAATAAAAGATGCCGAAGCGATACTCAAAATGCTGAAAAATTACTGGAAAAACATGGCGGCAGGCTTAAAGCAGTAACAACAAAACGACCCCGATTTAAAAATCGGCTGTCCCGGTCAATGTCAATGAATTAGCCGCAGAGGATATAAAGTTCGGATATCGCCTGTTTCTGCCGATTTTTACTTATCACCCCCTAACTATTCACTCTTACCTGAAAAACGCCGCCATGCAGCGATGCACGGCGGCGTTGATTATTTTTCGTTCTTTTCTCCGGAAGCCATAAGCGCGCCCTTTTTCATCAGATCTTCGGCTTTGGCCTTGTCCTGCGGCACCCCGTCGCCGTTTGGCAATGACTAAAATTCTCCCGGTTTTTGGTTGCCTTTCGCACATTAATCGTCCTTTTAGCCGGAGATTGCTTCATTATTGACATGTTTTCCTGAATTTAAAGAATCCGATTGAATTAAACCCATTTTAGTATTGACAGATGCACACAAAAAAGGTTTAATTAAAGTGTCATATTTAATCACAATGAAAGGAAGGTTTTATTAATGTTTGACTATTTGTATTTAGTATTTGAAAATCCCGAAAAAAAGCTCAAGAAAACATCCGTTATATTATTCATCATCCATTCAGTCATCACTTTAATAATTGCATTTGGATTAAGCTTGAGGAAAGAACAGTATGATTACATTCAAAATGCTTTCAATCAACATGAACCTGAAACACAATTCGATTTCTGGCTGTTTATCGTAATTCTTATTATAGGATTATCTATTGCGTTTGTAGAATCACTACTTCTTTACTCATTTGGTGAATTGATAGACATAAAAAAGGAGGGCAACACTTATTTAAGCGGTATTCAAACTTTATTGGCTGATTTTGTCCAAAACAGCAACGCTGATAAGATTTCTGACGATAAAAAAGATTCTAAGGTTAAAATAATTCCTCATGTTAACCCATCCGCCAAATTAAGCAAATTCACGGTCTGTGAAAAATGCGGAACCGAGAATATAATCGGAACTAGAAGGTGCTATAAATGCGGGTCAAAACTGCCTTCATTAGCTGATCTTGCCCAAAACGAAAAGGCTGATAATTCGTCTGCCGATTATAAAGATTCTGATGTTAAAACAGCCCCCAATGCTGACCCGTCTGTAAAACCAAGCAGATTCATCGTCTGTGAAAAATGCGGATCCGAGAATAAAATCGGAAATAGAATGTGCTATAACTGTGGGTCGAAACTATAATCTTAAACTCGTAAAAACAGCTGATTCAATCACCTTCCCCCATTTCTTTTCCCTATTAAAACACTGCGCCGCCATGCATCGCTGCACGGCGGCGTTGATTATTTTGCGTTTTTTTCTCCGGAAGCCATAAGCGCGCCCTTTTTCATCAGGTCTTCGGCTTTGGCCTTGTCCTGCGGCACTCCGTCGCCATTTAGGTACATCATGCCAAGGTTGTATAAAGAGCCCGCCCATCCGGCGTCGGCGGCTTTTGCATACCACTTTGCCGCCACAGTCTTGTCCTGCGCGGTGCCCTCACCGTTAAAGTGCATAACGCCCAGCTTGTGCATCGCTTCGGCATTCCCCGCAGCCGCCGCCTTCATAAAGCAGTCGAAGGCTTTATCATAATCCTGCTCTGCGCCGCTGCCGGTGTAATATTTCATGCCCAGAGCAAACGCTTTGCCCGAATTGTCTGCCAAAACATATGTTAAACCGTCTTTTGCCATTTTCTTATCCTCCCGCATTTATATTAAATAAATTATACCTTAAATAACGCCTATTTTCAATAAGGCATTTTCATGCATGCGGTTTGCGCCCAAAGCCTTGATTTTTGTGGCATATTGTTGTATAATCAAAAAGAAAACACGCAAAAACTATGCAATACCGCAACAAATTTCGAAACAAAGGAGATTATGACAATGAAAAAGATTTTTGCACTTATTTTGATCTTAGCTTTGATTTTTTCTCTTGCCTCATGTGGAGGCTCCGGCAAGAACGACGTTAAAAAAGACATCGCTGTGGGCGACAAAATGACCATGGGCTCCTTTGGCGGTGAAAAGATAACATGGACCGCCGTGTGCAAGGGCGTTGGCAAGGTGCTTTTGATGTCCGACAAGGTAATCATGCGCCGGGTGTTCAACCAGGAGGGCGACAGCTTCAGGGCGACGTGGAAGGACAGCGAAATTCGCGCCTATCTTAACGGAGAGTTTATCGACGAGGCTTTCAGCGATAAAGAAAAAGAGCTGCTTGTTCCCACTTCGCTTCGCACCGTGGTTTTTGACGCTGACTCATATCAGTTGGTAAACGATTACACCGAGGACAGGGTATTTCTGCTCTCTGCCAGAGAGGCTGCGCTTTATGTAATGCCCATTAAGGACTACAACTACGGCGTACCCGCAAAGGCGGCGCTGGACGACAACATTTATATGGCGGAGGTCACAAACTCCGAAACCGTTACCGAGGCCTGCGGATGGGCTCTTCGCGATGACGGCGACACAGGCTCAACCAACTGCAAGGAAATAGAGGGCTTTGACGGTATGCTCAGCGCCTACGGCAATGAAAAATACTACAAGCAGGGCATCAGACCCGCAATGTGGGTATACACCGACAAGGCTCTGGCCCGGGGCTGGGCGGAGGGAACGGCCGCTATTCCCGCCGATTCCGCGCTTGACTCAAAAATTGCAGCCATGAAGGTGGGCGATACCGTCTCCTTCGGCACTGCGACCCTCGGCGGCTCAAACTTCGGCTCGACGGAGGTCACATGGAAAGTGCTCGACGAAACCGACGACGCGTTTTTGCTCTATTCGGAAAAGCTGCTCGGAACGCACAGATTCGGCGAGAGCGATGATGAATCGGTCACATGGGCAACCTCTATCGTGCGCGCGTATATCAACGGCGACGAGTTTATAAACGACTTCTTCAACCCCTGGGAGAGAAGCAAGATAAGGCTCAGCCACATTTCCACCTGCGGCAGCTCGCCTAACTGGAAGGTCGATCCCGGCCCCGAGACCGACGACTACCTCTTTTTGCTCGACAGAGAGGAAATAATAAAATACTTCCCCAATGAGGCTGACAGAATTATAGCCGAAGATATCCCCTACTGGCTGCGCAGCCCCGACTTTGTTCCCGGCTGGTTTAACTGTATCAACGAGGCGGGTACTATCAAAGAAAATGAAGCCTACGTCAATTACGGCCTGCGCGTAGCCATGTGGATTTCCAAGTAAAAAATCAAGGGACAGCGGCGCGCCTGCCGCTGTCCTTTTAAAGATAATTCTGATTTTTCGGAGATGAGAATATGAAAAACGGCAAAGCTCCCGACCCTAATAAAATTCACCCCATACCCGGCTACGATAAGGAAATCTATGTAAAGCCGACGGTAAAGCACCCAAACATCATTGTTGGCGATTTCACCTATATCGCCGACAGCGAGTTTGAGAGCCACGTCACCCACCTTTACGAGTGGAACGGCGACCGGCTGATAATAGGCAAATTCTGCCAGATCGCCGCGGGAGTGGAATTTGTGATGAACGGCGCAAACCATCAGATGAACGCGGTATCCACCTTCCCCTTTTACACTCTGGAGGGTTGGGATATGCAGCCGCCCGCCGAGGAGGATATGCCGCTTAAGGGCGACACGGTAATAGGCAACGATGTGTGGATAGGTCAAAACGCCGTCATTTTGCCCGGAGTGACGGTAGGCGACGGAGCAATTATCGGCGCAAACAGCGTTGTGGGCAGCGATATTCCTCCCTACTGCGTTGTTGTGGGCAACCCCGCGAGGGTAATTCGCAAGCGCTTTGACGATGTTCTTATTGAACTTCTGCTCGATTTTAAGTGGTGGGACAAAAGCCCCGAGGAAATAAACGAGCTTATTCCCCTGCTTACCTGCGGCGACCTTGAAAAGGTCAAGGCAAAGCTTTTGACCCTTGTTGACGACAACTAAAATATGAATGGAGCAAAAATATTGAAAAGCCAAATAGAAAAAATGATACTCGACCAGTCTTTCGACTACTTACAGCCCTATTTTTACAATAACCCCTACGCTCTGCGGTGCGAGCTGGGAATAGGAGAAACCGAAGAGGAATACCTCGCCAACGCCAAAAGCAGAGCGGAAAAGATTTATAAAATACTCTTTCCCCACGCTGCCCAAGCCATTATTTTCGACTACTGGAAGCACGACTGGGCGGACAGCGATGACGCATGGGGAGATAGGGTATTTGTGGAGAACATTGTGAGTTCCGAAGCGCAGCAAACAAGGTTTTTGCTTGAAAATCTGCAAAAATACCGCCACGTAACCGTTAAAAATTTAAAAACCTACTGCGAGCCGGACGACCCCGATTATGACAGCATAAGGCACGACCGCGTTGTGTGTTATTCCGACGGCAAGGGGTTTGACGATATAGCCCTGCTTTACGGTCAGATAGAAGACTCCACAATCTGCGATGTCAGCCTTGTAAGCTTTGAAAACGAGTGCATACTCTCGGTCTACGACGACAGAGGGTGCGACGTTGTTTTTGCAAATCACAAAAAAATGAGCGAGTTTTTTGAGCTGCTTCGACCCTATCTATTTGATTATGATATGGAAGAAATGGAAAAAAGGCTCAATGGAGGGCAAAAAAAGTGAAAAAATATGCTCTCCCTCTTCTGCTTTTCGCCGTGTTCGAGACGGTGGCGGTGGTTTTGTGGCTTGCCAAAGATAACATCTTTTATCTTTTCAATTTCAGCTACATAGGCTCCGCCATAGCTTTAGGCGTTTTTCTGTTTATAAAAAAATACAAGTACGCGCGCAGAGTGGTTCAGCTTCTTGTGGGACTTTATATGCTTGTTTACCTCGGGCTTATATGCCGCGAAAATATGCAGATTGAGGGTTTTTGGTACTATCTTTTTACCGGAGTTTATGAGGCGGCGACAAACCATTACGCCGTGGCAAAAATCTTCGGGCCGCTTATTTTCGGGCGAGGCTGGTGCGGATACGCCTGCTGGACGGCCATGGTGCTGGATTTTCTCCCCTACAAAACGCCTGTGCAGCCGAGAAAAAAGCTGGGTTTTATCCGCTATATCACCTTTGTCGCTTCTATTGTCTTTGTTTCGGGGCTGTTTTTGTCCCATGTCGGAAACATTGAAAAAATAATGTTTTGGTCGTTTATAATCGGCAACGTCCTTTATTACACGGTCGGAATAATTCTGGCGTTTGCCTTTAAGGATAACCGCGCCTTTTGCAAATATATTTGCCCGGTTGCGGTTTTTCTCAAGCCCGCGAGCTATTTTTCGCTTATTCGGATAAAGTGCGACAAGGCTAAATGCGTAGAGTGCGGCAGGTGCAAAAAGGTCTGCCCCATGGATGTCGACGTAACCGACAATTCGAGAAAAAGAGCTAACGGCACCGAGTGTATTTTATGCATGGAATGCGTTAAAAACTGCCCTAAAAAGGCGCTTTAAAGGTATGAAAAAAGGGAGGTTTCGCAGTGGAAACCTCCCTTTTTTTATTACTCAAAAATTCCTTCAATCACGCTGTCGGGCACAGCGCCCGTGCCGCCGAGGATATAGATATTTGCGGGGTCTTTAGTAAGAACGAAGTTCTTTATCTCGTCTATCGCTCCGCTCGGGTGGACAAGCAGAAGCGGTGAGCGCAGCTTTGCGCCTAAGACTCCGCCTGCCAGAGCGTCGGGGAAGTTTGTGCCTGTTGCAAACATTACGGAATCGCCGAATTCATCGGCAAATTTGCTTGCAATCTCAAAAGAGGTCAGGTAGCGGCTTGTGCCGAAGATTCGCTCGGCATCTTTGCCTTCAAGCTGGTCTACGGTGTTCTGTCCTACCGCCATCTCGCCGCCGATTATGTA
>JAFRVM010000117.1 GCA_017438505.1 Clostridia bacterium
CCGACGGGCAGGAGATCAAAAAGGGAGACCTGCTTATCTCCTTTGATATGGAGGCCATAAAAAACGCCGGATATAAGATAACCACGCCTATGGTAGTGTGCAATTCCGATGATTACAGTGCGGTCGAAGCGGTAAAATTCGGAAGCACATCGGCAGGCGACATATTAATTCAAATAAAATAGCGAAAGGAAGCAATTACTATGAAATCATTCGAGTACACAATCAAGGACGAACTGGGTATCCACGCAAGACCCGCAGGTCTGCTTGCCAAGGCGGCAAAGGCTCTTGACAGCGAGATCACCATTACAAAAGGGGAAAAAACCGTCGGCGCGGCAAAGCTTATGGCTCTTATGGGTCTGGGCGTAAAGTGCGGCGAGACCATCACTGTCACGGTCAACGGCGGCGATGAAGACGCAGCCGAAGCGGCAATAAAGACATTTTTAGAAGCAAATCTCTGATATAACAAAATCTCCGGCAAAGCGGACAACGCTCTGCCGGAGATTAAAAAAAGAGCAGCTAAGTGTGGTGTTATGTTATGAAAAAATATCAGGGCAAAGGTGTTTACGGCGCGGTAGCGGTAGGCAAGGTGTCGGTCTTCAAAAGAGCCGACGCAGCGCCCGAGCGCCTGCAAATTGAAGATACAGCGTCCGAGATCGCCCGTCTGGAGACCGCAAAAGAAAAGGCAATCGAGGAGCTTTCGGCAATATATGAAAAAGCCCTTGCAGAGGTCGGCGAGGAAAACGCGCAGATTTTTGAGATCCACATGATGATGGTGGAGGACGACGATTACAACGAGGCTATTGTTGACATGATAAATGAAGAAGGGGTCAACGCCGAATATGCTGTTGCCGTTACGGGCGAGAATTTTGCAAATATGTTTGCCTCTATGGACGACAGCTATATGCAGGCAAGAGCTGCCGATGTGCGCGATATTTCCAGAAGAATTATCGCCTGCATAAGCGGCGGCGGGGACGAAAACCTTTCGTTTGACGATAAGGTTATAATCTGCGCCGATGATCTGGCTCCGAGCGAAACGGTGTCGCTTGACAAGGACAAGGTGCTTGCCTTTGTTACCGCCTTCGGCTCGTCTAATTCCCATACGGCGATTTTAGCCAGAAATATGAATATCCCCGCAATTATCGGCGTGGGCGAGCAGTTTTTAAGTGAGATTTGCGACGGCGATACGGCGATAGCCGACGGCTTTACCGGGCAGTTTATCTGCTGTCCCGACGATGAAACTCTCTGTGCGGCAATGAAAAAAATGCAGGAGGAATCGGATAAAAAAGCTCTGCTTCTGAATCTTTTGGGCAAGGAAAATATAACGCTTGACGGCACAAAAATAAATATCTATGCCAATATAGGCAGCGTAAGCGATATCGGGGCGGTGCTGTCGAATGACGCGGGCGGCGTAGGACTTTTCAGAAGTGAGTTTTTATACCTTGAAAATACCGATTATCCCACCGAGGAGCAGCAGTTTGCGGCCTATAAAAAGGTGCTTGAAGAAATGGCGCCTAAAAAGGTCATAATACGCACCCTTGATATTGGAGCGGATAAGCAGGCCGATTATTTTGGTCTTGAAAAAGAGGAAAATCCCGCCATGGGCCTGCGTGCGATACGCATCTGCCTGACCCGTCCCGAGGTTTTCAAAACCCAGCTGAGGGCGCTGTACAGAGCGTCTGTTTTCGGCAATCTCGGAATTATGTTCCCGATGATCACAAGCGTGGGCGAGCTTGAGCAGATTCTTGCGATATGCGAAGACGTAAAAAAGGAGCTTACTGCCGAAAATGCCGAATTTTCGGATGGTATTGAGCTTGGCATTATGATAGAAACCCCTGCGGCGGCGATTATCAGCGATAAGCTTGCGCCAATGGTGGACTTTTTCAGCGTCGGCACAAACGACCTGACCCAATACACCCTTGCCTGCGACAGACAGAACCCGCATATCGAGCCTTTTTGCGACACCCACCATGCGGCTATACTGCGGCTTATCGAGCTATCTGCGCAAAATGCCCATAAATTCGGCAAGTGGATAGGAATTTGCGGCGAGCTGGCGGCAGATACCTCTTTGACCGAAACATTCCTTAAAATGGGGATCGACGAGCTCTCGGTTTCGCCGTCATTTGTTCTCAGAGTGCGCGACGCAGTGCGAAAGATAAATCTTAAGTCTCAGGTTTGATACCCTGCAGGAAATCAAAATATTAATACATTATACTGACTTTGCTTTATCGTCAAAGTCAGTATTTTTTTTGCCCGCCTCGTCACATAACCTCCCGCTTGCTTTTGTTGGGGAAATATCCCCCACCCGGGAGCGGTGCCGGGAGTGTGGTATATCTGCCGCTGTCAAGACGTTTATACATCAGAAGGAATCCGTCGCCGTCCCACACGAGAGTTTTCATTTTGTTGCTGTTTCTTCCGCAGAACAAAAATAATATTTTTTATTCTCTCTGGATATTGCAAAAAGCTTATAGTATTTGTTGTTTGAAAGGAAGTGTGTACTACGGCAGCAAGAACAACGGACGTACCTGTCCGAGAACGAAACGCACTGTAAAAAATAATGAAAGGTTGTGTAAATGACAAAAAGATCAAAAAGTATTACGGTTATTCGTGATTCGTTATGGCAAAAATAGGAAGGGGAGGTGAGCCGAATGCAAAACGATGTACACGATGATAAAAAGCTGGTCTGCGTCTGGCTCACCGGCAAGGAATCGGCAGACTCAAAAACAAGCGAAAAGTTGCTGCCGCTGTTTGCAAAATATAAACAGAAAAAATATACGGTCGCCGTCTATCACTCGGGGCGGCAGGAACTGTCGGAGCTTACAAGCGCACTGCTGAGATACAACAGAAAACTGTTTGCTCAGCGCGAGGTGCAGGCGGAAAAACAAAATGCGCGCTGAAAATGTAAACAAAAACAGGAAAGATGCGGCGGGACACAGTGTCTTTCCTGTTGCTTTTTTAATATGGTTGTAGATATTATTGTCCTACATGCGGTACAGAACAAGTGGCTGGAAAGGGACTTGTACAATGTAATCATTGCTTTCAAATAGTTTACCTAAAGAGAACTCTTCATGAGTGGCATTACTATCGAGAGCTCGCCATTGAACAAAATGACGGAACAGAAACAATAAGACAAACAACAGAAAAACTATTGACAAAACAACAGAAATTAATTACGTTATACCTAACGGAGGTGTATCTATATGAAAAATAAATACATAATTTTATTGATTTTGATAATAATAATCAGCCTAAGCGGATGCGGTGACCAAAAATCTAATAAAACAAATAAACTTGTATTCTCAAAAAACGATATAAATGAAGTCTTCTTATCCAATGAAGAAATTGAAGAATATACCAATACTTATTGCGATTTTTATAGAAATGCTATAGCGCTATATAACCATGAACTTATTGATGAATATAGCAAACCATTAGATTTCTATGATGAATACGATATAGCATTTGATATATATCGTGAAATGCAAGATTTAATTGATAATATGAAATGTAATGATAATAAAGAACTTGCCACAAAAATGCAAGTGAACGCCACGTCAACTAAGCATCTATTAGTAAAACTTAATGTCAATATACAAGAGGATTCTGCAAAAGAATTGCGTGCAGACATTATCAAAAATTATGAATATCTTTGGGATGGTGAATAATACTTTTTTCATTCAAGCAATGAAAGGGAGTAGTCCCTGCTATTTTCTATACTCCGGTTAGCCCACCGGCTTGATTTTTACCTCGGCAAAATTATCATAGCCGAGTACAGTTTGCAACATACATTCACGATTTTATCCGTGTGGTTTTATGTCCTCTGTACCTGCCCGATTTTGCACCCGGGCAATGGCTGTGATATGCGGTCGTAATATTTTTATTTCTGCATTTTATTCCTGTTTGCGCATAATTCGCTAAAAAACGCCAATAATAGCTTTAGGCTGTAAAAACGGCTCAAAATTGCGAAAAAGGGAAAGATTTAAAATATGAAAGCGACAGGAATTGTAAGAAGAATCGACGACCTCGGCAGGGTGGTCATC
>JAFRVM010000011.1 GCA_017438505.1 Clostridia bacterium
ATCCCGCCGACATTCGCCGACAGGATTTTCGCTTTGGCAGGGGCAGTAAGATTCGAACTCACGGCACGCGGTTTTGGAGACCGCTGCTCTACCAACTGAGCTATGCCCCTATATTAAATTGGTGGGCCATCAGGGACTCGAACCCCGGACCAACCGGTTATGAGCCGGTTGCTCTAACCAACTGAGCTAATGGCCCATGCACATTTAGCGCTCGGTGACTTTGTCTATTTTAATCTTTTTGCGCCCGTTTGTCAATAGAAAAATGCAATATTTTTTGATATTATGCCCCGAAATATTGACAAATCCCGCGTTTTTATTGTAGGATAAGGATGTAAAAACAATAAAACGGAGGGATAAAACAATGTATGACCTTTTAAACCGCTTTATAAGCTCTACCGCATGGCCGATGACTCCCCCGAAAGCCTACGGCACCTTCCACCTGACCTTCTTTTTTGTCGGACTTGCCGTAAGCATTCTTCTTGCATGGCTGCTTCGCCGGATAGGAGACAAGGGCAACAAAATCCTGCTGGTCTGCGTAGGCAGCTTTTTGCTGCTCAGCGAGATCTACAAACAGCTTTTTTACTTCTTTTACATCGGTCACGGCTCGTACCAATGGTGGATATTCCCCTTCCAGATGTGCAGCGTGCCCATGTACCTCTGCTTTATCGCCCCGTTTTTAAAAAAGGGCGCGGTGCAGAAGGGTATGTACAACTTCCTCGTTTTCTTCAATCTTATGGGCGGGTTTATATCCTTCTTTGAGCCCTCGGGACTTATACACGAATACTGGACGCTTACCATTCACGCCTTTTTGTGGCACATGAGCCTTGTATTTTTGGGTCTCTATATCGGATTTTCCAAAAGAGCCGGCTCGGAGAAAAAGGATTACCTCACCGCCTGCGCAGCCTTTGTCGGTCTGTGCATTGTCGCCTTTTGCATAAACCTGATTTTCTGGAAGGTTTCCGAAGGCACGATAAACATGTTCTTTGTCGGCCCGGCAAACAACTCGCTCATCGTATTCAAGACCATAGCGGAAAAGTTCGGCTGGTACATAAGCACCCTGCTGTATATTCCCGCCGTATGTCTGGGCGCTTACATCTTCTACCTGCCCTTCCACCTTTTCTCAAAGCGCGCAAAGAATAAATAAAAACTCATAAATTATCCCGCTTTTCGGCAATACTATTATAAAAAGCCGAAGGGCGGGATTTCTTATTAAAAAAAGCAATATGCTTATGCTTCTCTCGGGACTTGTTAACGGAATTTTAGGCGCGGGCGGAGGTATGATAACCGTTCCGGTGCTCAAAAACGAGGGTCTGGAGGCGGAAAAAGCCCACGCCACGGCGCTGTGTCTTATGCTTCCGCTCTCGGCGCTGAGCGCGGCGGTATATCTTTTGACCGGCAGGGCGGATTTTTTTGAGGCGGTAAAATATATGCCTGCGGGAGTGCTTGGCGCGATGTTCGGCGCGTGGCTGCTGCCGAGACTGCCCGAAGATATAATAAACCTGCTGTTCGGCCTTTTTGCGCTGTGGGCGGGAGGGCGAAGTCTTTTCAAATGAGTGATTTTCTGCTTTTGACCCTCGCGGGATTTTTATCGGGAGCGGCCGGCGCAATGGGACTTGGCGGCGGGGGGTTCCTTATGATTTACCTTACGCTGTTTGCGTCTGTTCCTCAGAACGACGCCCGCGGGATAAACCTGCTTTTTTTTCTGCCGTGCGCCGCACTTTCGGTTTTTCTGCACAAAAAGAACGGGCTTGCCGACCCTCAAAAAACAAAAAAGCTTCTGCCGTGGGGTCTGGCAGGAGCTTTTTGCGGTACGCTGGTTTCTTATCTTATCTCAACGCAGATGCTTGGAAAGATTTTTGCGGTCTTTTTGATTTTTCTGGGGATTAAAACAATATCGGGACCCATAAAGGCATTTATTGACAGACGGAAAAAATCTAACTTACCACAGTAAAGACCGTGCCGTCATAGTAAATGCTGAAGTCATGATTTTTCTGATTCTCACCCATTGCGGTGACCACCACCTTGTCGTCCCCCCAGGAAACCCTAAAGTTGCTTTCCTGGAGAGCCTTGCCGTTGTTTGCAACGGTAAAGTCATAGCTGCACAGCGTCTCATCACCGTTTTTAAAAATAAATCTGCAATCGGCTTTGCCGCCGGAGGATTCCACATCGCCTACCGAATATATCTCAAGCAGGTAGCTGCCGTTTGTATAGGAGGCAATTAAGGTTTTGCTGTTTTCTTCCTTGGAAAGATGGGTTGTAACAACCGCGGCGCCTGCAATTACGCTCAGCATAAGGATGGTTCCGATAGCTTTAAAAAACTTTTTCACTGTTTTTACACCTCTTATTCGATTGTGAGAATATCCACAAAGCCGGTAATGTCAAAGACTTCCATAATATCCTCACATACATTTTTAACGGTCATTTCTCCCTGATTGTTCATTATCTTCTGCGCGGCGAGGATAACCCGCAGTCCTGCCGAAGAGATGTACTCAAGCCCGGCAAAGTCGAAGTTGAGAGATGTTACTCCCTCGATGGACTCCTTTAGCTCAGCCTCAAGAGCGGGAGAGGTTGTGGTGTCCAGTCTGCCTTTAAGGGCGATGTCCAGTCTGCCTTCGGTTCTTGTTTTGTTTATTTCCATAAGCATATTCTCCTTTTTTATTATTTATATTTTTTGATTATTGTCAACACATTCTGACCGTTTTCGTATTTATAATCGACCTTGTCCATTGTCTTTTTAACCATAAAGATGCCCAGTCCGCCGACATTCCTTTCCAGGACGAAAGCGTGATATCGGGGTCTTTTTTTGCCAGCGGGTCAAAGGGCATTCCGCGGTCGGCAAAGCGAATGGCAACACAGTCGTTTTTATCATACATTGCGATCTTTACCTTGCCCGACCCGCCTTCGTATGCGTAGCTTGCAATGTTTACGAATACCTCCTCCACGGCTACCGAGATCTGGGACGAGACCTTTGAGGGACAGCCGATATTTTCCAGCTCTTTTTCCACAAATCCCATCACGGCGGGAAGCTCGGACGTATCGGCTTCAAATTCCCACTCCGAAGCGCCGGATTTTTCGCTGTTTTTTATGTAATTGAGAACGAGCATTGTAATGTCGTCAAACTGCACCGCGCCGTCAACAAAATTGTCTATATCCTTTCGCAGACCGCTGAGGATATCCTGCACGCTGTCGTCCGAGTGACTGTTCAGATATTGCTCCAAACGCGCCGTGCCGTAAAGCTGGTTTTGGCTGTTTGTCGCCTCGGTTATGCCGTCGGTGTATAAAAAGAGGGTGTCTCCGGGATTCATCTGAAGCTGGCTCTGTCTGTATCTTATGCCCTCCATACCTGCAAGCACAAAGCCCGCGCGGGTCCTCAACTGTTTAAATTGCCCGCCCGAAAGCCTGATAAGCGGAGGGTTGTGTCCCGCGTTGACGTAGGTGAGCATGCCGGTCTCAATATTGAGAACGCCCAGCCACGCGGTAACAAACAGCAGAGATTCGTTGCCCTCGCAGAGCATCTGGTTTACTTTTGTAAACACATCGGCGGGAGAGAGTCCTGCCTGACAGTGGTTTTTTATAAGTATTTTGGCAATTACCATAAACAGGGCGGCGGGAACGCCCTTGCCGGAAACGTCGGCAATAACCACGGCGACGTTTTTATCGTCCAGCATAAAGAAATCGTAAAAGTCTCCGCCCACCTCCTTGGCGGGATCCATTGTGGCGAAGATGTCAAACTCGTCGTGATCCGGGAAGGGCGGGAAAATAGATGGCAGCATATGCGCCTGAATATCGGTGGCAAGCGAGAGCTCGGTCTCGATTCTATCCTTTTCCTTAAGTGATTTTACCATATCGTTTACGCTGTCGGCAATATCGCTTATCTCGTCTTTTGTATTTACCCGCAGAGGCTCTTCGGGAAATTTTCCCGAGCCTATAAGTTTAAGCCGCGCTTTTATCTTTTTAATTGCGCTTACCATAGCCGAAACTATTACGCCGAGCGCAATGTTTAAAAGGGCAATAGCGGCTATGCTTAAAATAAATCCGCGTTTTTTCTGTTTGTTTATGAAGCCGGAGAGCTCCTTTGTGTCACGGCCGTCGGATATTATTCCCACAACCTCGCCCTGAGGGTTTTTAAGCAGCTCGTAGTGGCAGAATACCTTGCGCCCCTTTAAATTTACCACGCTGGAATATGTGCCGTCCTTGCTCTTTTCCAGCTTATCTACCACCCTTTTTTCAAGGTAGGTGCCGAGGATGGATTGACCGTCCTCGCCTGTTGTCGTGCCGCATACACGCTTGAAGTGACCGAGGGCTGAGCCTTTGCCGGATAAATCTTTAAGCTGGTCGTCGTTGTATGTGCGCACAAAGGTGTAAAAAAAGGATTCGGTTATTTCGGCGCTTTCTATAAAAGGCATAAGGTTTAGATTCTGAGCTGTGCCGTCGCCTATCAATGTATCGCCGAGATAGAGCGCGCCGTCGCGCTCGCTCCATGTAACATCCCCGTCGTCCCCCAGCTTGTCACGCAGAAGGCGGATGTCGGCGGCAAGGCGGTCGTTAATAAGGTCCGCTTCGACCTGCTGCATGGAGTCAGAAAGCAACCACAGGCTTAAAATCATAATAATTATACCGTTTATAGCCACTGCCATGCTTATTTTATGTCGTATGCTGTGGAATACTTTTCTGTCCTTCAGATACTTTATCGCTTTTTTTATCATTTTTAATACCCCACTTTTTTTGCGCGGGCGTCTTTCAGATTAATATCTTCAAAGACAATTTCATCCGTTTTCCCCAAAACGCATACCGCGCATTTATAATCGGGAATTTGCTCAAATTGGTAAAAACTGTACTCGTTTTTGTCAAAATTCTGTCTGACCGTTATTTTTTCATCCTCAAAATTTATGCAAAAACGGTTAAAGGCAAGCCCCAGTCCCGCTCCGACAGCTTTGACAAAGCTCTCCTTTAGAACCCAGTAGCGAAAGAAAAGCTCTGCCTGCTCCTTCCCCTCGGGCAAAGAACAGATATGCCGGTACTCTTCGGAGCAGAAACATCTTTTTGCCACATTCATTCTCGGGGCGGATATTTTTTCGATATCGCAGCCCACCGGAGAATCGGAGAGGGTGCACAGCGCACGGCTTCCGGAATGGGAAAGATTAAAGAAAAGATTTGGCAGGTCTTTAAAATACGGCTTGCCGCCTTTTTGATATTCTATTTCGGGCAAGCTCTCTATTCCCTGCCGGGCGAGCGCAGCCTTAAGCAAAAGCTCCGCTCCCAGCGACAGCCGTTTATCCTTTAAAAAGCGTATGCGCCCGATCTTTTCCCGCCGCCCGAAAGAGACCTGCTCCAATGCCCGCTCAAATGCGCCGGGGTCGCAGAGAAAATCCACATCGCAGGTGTAAACAAGAGTTCTTCCGGTCACTGGCGCACCTCGTTTTTTCTGCATATTACGTCCCCTGTTGCGGGGAACTGTGTGGGAGAAAGATTAAATGTTTCGCACACCCACTGAGTCAGCGGGGTATATTTTCTCTCAATAAATACCGCATCGGGATATTTTTCGGGATTTAGCTCATAATATTTCAAAAGCCTTTCGGGCATGGCTTCCTGCTCAGGCTCGAGCCACGCGGAATATGCCGCGCTCTTTTTGGAGCAGTTTAAATAGAGCCAGGTGTTTTCCGAAATAAACAGAACCTTGCTTACTTTGGGGTTGTTTTCTATCTCTTCGATCTCGCGCAGATGCTCAAGATACATCTGCTCTTTTTCGGGGGTTACATATATGCCTTTTTCCGTTCCGACCTCCAATTTTTGAGTCTGAGCGGACATGGAGCTCTCCCAGAAAACACTGCTGTATCGCAGGCAGGCAAGTCCGGCCGTCTGGATAATAAACAGAGCGCACAAAACGCCTGCCGCCGCATATTTTATTTCCTTTTTCTCCTCGCAAACGAGGTTTTTCGCCGCAAGAACAATGATAATCACGCTTATTACAAGCGCTGAAGCCGAAGCCGAGGACACAGCGTAAAAAAGCTGGTTGGAGGTCATATTCAGACAGAAGGTGTAAAAAGCGGCAGGCAGCCAGCCGTAGAAAAACAGTCGGCGCACCGGCAGGCTGCTGTCGAGCAGAGCGCAGACCGCCGCAAGCGGGCAGAGGGGGAAAATAATGAAGTTTATATAGGTTTCGCCCGTCAGAAAAAATATCAAATAAATCGCAGTCAGAGCGCAGGAAATGAGAAAATATAAAGATTTCGGGACTTTACGTCCTTTATAAAAAATAAACGCTCCGACAAGTATAATAAGGGCGATAAAATACAGCCCGGATATTTTGTTTGAGCCGAAAATTGCCAGAATATAGGTCTTTATATGGTGGAAAACAGTATAGCTTTTGTGCTCCGGGTCGTCCAGAATGGGACCGAGGGTTTTTGTAAACTGCCCAAAGGTCATTTTGGTGAACACAAAAATGACAAACAGAGCGGCAATGACTGCCGCACCGGAAGAGAAATACAAAAATATCTTGGTAGTTGCGGCGTTGTCGTTTAAAAGCGCTATTTTTTCCGCTTGTCTAACATATCGGCGCAAAAGCACCGACGCAGCGTATACGAAATACAGAATTATCAAATACGGACAGCACAAAACCGAAAAGGCATAAAGCACTCCGCAGACCGCATACTGCATTTTAAGACAGCTTCTTGCAGTCAGAAGCGTGACAAGGCAGAGGGTAAGGCAGATTATACCGAGGGAATTGTATGAGAGAGCCATAATTCCGAAGGGTGCGTACAGGAAAAATAAAATCGAGGATATTGCCGCGCCGGCCGTGGTAAAGCATTTAAGCCTGTAAAAAGTGTAAAGCGAAGCCGCGGCGTTCACAAAGGTGTACAGATATCGGAAGGTCAGCATTATGCCCTCGGCCGAGCCGTGTATTTTAAGGTACAGCCACACAAATGGGTACAAAATGAATGAAGCCATCTGCGAAAGGTGCCACTCATGGGCAAAAAGTCTGTCCCCCTGATAAAGTCTGTAAGGAATTGTCAGATAGAACGATTCATCGGCGTTGGCAAAGCCGAACCGGCATTTCCACAGTAATAATATAAGGGTCGCCGCGAATACCGCGCCGTAGGATATATAAAATATTTTTTCTTTTTTACGAGCGTCGATAGGTCCTCACCCGCCTTTTGCAATTATTCTCCGTGATAGTAGTTGTATACAGCCTTTGCCGCCGCGGCGTTCATGCCTTTTACCCCGGCGAGCTGCTGCTCGGTGGCCTCTTTAATGGCCGAAATTGTTTTAAAGCTTTTTAAAAGAGCCTTTGCTCGCTGCTCGCCTATACCGTCTATTTCGGTAAGCGAGGAGGAAAAAGTCCTGCCCGCCCTGCGCTGGCGGTGATAGCCTATGGCGTAGCGGTGAACCTCCTCCTGAATTCTGCCCACAAGGGCGAAGGCCTTGCGGCTTTTAAGCAGTTCCAGTTCTCCGCCGTTTGTGGCAATAGCCCGGGTGCGGTGCTTGCCGTCCTTAACCATGCCGAAGAGGGGCACGTCAAAATCGCCGCCGATAAGCGGGGCAACGGCCGAAACCTGCCCCTTTCCGCCGTCAAGCAAAATAAGGTCGGGCTTTTTGCCAAAGCCGCTCTCTTCGCCCTTGTGCTTGCGGTATTCCTCAATTCTGCGCGAGAGTACCTCGTGCATGGATGCGTAGTCGTCCTGACCGGAAAAACTCTTTATTTTAAAGCGTTTATATGCGCTCTTTAGCGGCTGACCGTCATAAAAGACCACCATTCCCGCCACATTCTCGGCACCTGCCGTGTTGGATATATCGTAGGCCTCGATATACATGGGAGCGGGTATGCCAAGCAGCGCACCGAGCTGCTGGAGCGGTTCGTTTATTCCGCTTTCACGCAGCTGACGGTCAAGATATTCGGCGGCATTCTGACGGCACATGTCCATTAAATGCGCCTGCTCTCCCCTTTGCGGCAGATGGATCTTTACCGCTCTGCCGGCCTTTTCGCTCAGCCAGCGCTGCAAAAGCTCCATATCCTCGGTTTCGCCGTCGATGTCTATTCTTGGAGGTATGCGGTCGCGCATGGAATAATACTGCTGGACAAACCCGAATCTCGCTTCGGGCAGTTCTCCGATCTCGTCGATATAAAAGCTCTCGCTGTCGCTCAGCTTTCCGCCGGTAAAACGAAAAACCTTAAAGGCGCCGAAGCTGCCGCTGCGGGCGGCGGCTATTATGTCGTGCTCGGCAATGGGCGACATAACCACCTTTTGCTCCTCGCTCATTTTTTCGATGGCGTTTATGCGGTCGCGAAGTCTCGCCGCTTTTTCAAACTCCATAGCTTCGGCTGCGGCGAACATTTGTTCTTTGAGTTTCTCCGCAACATCGCCGCTTCCGCCCTGTAAAAAGCGCACGGCGCTGTCGAAAATCTCATTATATTCAGCCCTGCTTATTTTTCCCGTGCAGGGCGCCATACACTGTTTTATGTGGTAATTAAGGCAGGGTCTGCCCTTTTTTATATCGCGCGGGAATTTTCTCCCGCAGGTGGGCAGAGCGAAGGCCTTGACCACGCTGTCCACCGCCTGCTTTACGGCAAAGGAGCTTACATAGGGGCCCAGGTACTTTGCGCCGTCGCTGTCTACCCGCTTTGCTTCCATGATTCTCGGATAGTCTTCGTTTGTGATTTTTATATAGTGGTAGCCCTTTTCATCCTTTAGCAAAATGTTGTATTTAGGGCGGTTCTGCTTGATAAGGCTGCATTCGAGAACAAGAGCCTCGTACTCGGAATCGGTCAGGATATAGTCGAAACGATCGACGTTTTCCACCATGCGGCGCACCTTTGTGCTGTGGCCGTTCTGTGAGCCGAAATACTGGCTGACGCGGTTTTTAAGTGCCTTTGCCTTGCCGATATATATAATTTTATCGCTTTTGTCGCGCATGATGTAAACGCCAGGCGTCAGCGGGAGCTTCATCGATTTTGCGCGCAGCTCTTTAAGCTTTTCGTTCATTCTCTTTCCTTCCAAACAGGTTTAAGATGGCTCTAACAATTGCGGGACGCTCTTTACTCCTGGGCGGCTGTTCGTGGCTGTCAAAGCCGTGCACCCAATCGGAAAAGTGGTAATAAATGAAGTAAATGACCGAGCTTATCGACCATGTTATAGGATATGCCATGTAGATATATCTTATATCGTCAGTCAGGCTTATAATTACGGCAATATAAATCACGCGGATAACACACCATACCGAAAGCATTATGCTCATGGGCACAAAAGCCTTGCCCGCGCCGCGGCATACGGCGGCAATAGAGTGGGAATAGGCAAGCAGGCAGTAAAACAGAGCGACCGTGTGCGCCTGACCTACTCCGAATTTGATAACCTCGGGGGTTTTGTCGAAAAGCCCGATAAGGGTGGGGGCAAAAATGTAGCAAATAACGCCTATAAGCTCGGCAAGACCGACCGCCGCTATAATGCTGAAACGGGCGCCCTGCTTTGCTCTTTCATACTGCTTTGCACCGAGGTTCTGGCTGATAAAGGTGGTGCTCGCCATGGTAAAGCTGGTAATGGGCAAAAAGGCGAAGCCTTCGATTTTCGCATGAGTTCCGTAGGCCGCCATGGCATATCTGCCGAAGATGTTTATCTGGGACTGGACTATTACGTTTGCGATTGCTATGACCGAGTTCTGGATGCCCGCCGGCAGTCCGTAGCGCAGAATCTCGATAAGCATATCCTTGTGGAAGCGGATTTTTTTGAGCTCAACGGTAAAAATCTCACCCTTTTTAAGCAGGTGTACCATACACAGCACAACGCTGGCCGCCTGGGATATAACGGTAGCGGTCGCCGCCGACCACACTCCCCAGCCGAATCTCGACACAAAAATCCAGTCTAGAAGTATGTTTAAAAGGGAGGAAAAAATCAGGTAGTAAAGGGGGCGCTGGCTGTCGCCCAGAGCGTTCATTACGCTGCGGCAGATGTTATACATTACAAGAGCCAGCGAACCGAGAAAGTAGTAGCGGAAATATTCTATCGCCTCGGGCAGAACTGCCTTGTCGGTATTCATCCAGACAAGAAATGTCGGGGTAAATATAACGCCCACAAGGGTAAGCAGGATTCCGCTGACAATGCCGAAGGCCATAACGGTATGAATTGCGCGCGAGACCCGCTCGTTATCCCCCGCCCCGAAATAGCGTGAAATAACCACGCTTGCGCCCATGGCCGTGCCGATAAAAAAGCTGACCATGAGGAATATCAGCGTTCCGGAGGAGGTTACCGCCGCAAGGGCGTTTGTGCCAAGGTACTTGCCCACAATAAAAGCGTCGGCGGTGTTGTATAGCTGCTGAAAAACCTGGCTCAGCAGCACCGGCATGGCAAAGCCTATCATAAGGGTGTAGGGGTTTCCCTGCGTCATATCGACGGTATGAGAGGTCTTAAATAAATTTTTGTTTATCTTGATCATAATCGGTACTCTGTCTCCGTTTTTACGGTGTCGTTTTGTCGTGTTCGCCCACCAATATAATATACCAAGCTTATTTTATCATAAGGCTAAATAAAATACAATGCCGGCATAAAAAAATATGCCCCGCGCACTGCGCACGGGGCAAAGCTGTTTTTTTCTCACTTTATAACCTTGAAAAAGCTGAGAAGCGCAAGGATGATTCCTACCACAACATAGATGTCCAGCAGCCAGCCCGCAACAGAGAACAGCCGGCCGATAATGGGCAGCGAATCCAGAAGATTTGCCAGAAGGCCGACAACAAAGCCGCAGACCACGTAAATAATTATTTTGGCTATAAGCTCTCCCGTGCTTTTTGTGTTAAAGGAGTATGGAAAAATTGTTTTTAAAATACCCATGTTTTCACCACCTGTCGTCTTGTTATTATATACCCGGGCGAAAAATTTGTCAATGCGGGGCATTTTTTTCAAAAATAACTTTACTTTTTAAAAAACTTTGTGCTATACTGTATACAACAAGGCACAAAAATGCCGAAATTTTATCCAAAAAAGCATGGAGGTTTATTTAAAATGGGAAAATTTGTAGTTAAAAAGACAAATACCGGTATCAAATTTGATTTAAAGGCCGGAAACGGTGAAGTTATCGCTACATCCGAGGTTTACACAACCGAGGCTGCCTGCCTTAACGGCGTTGACAGCGTTAAAAGATGCTGTGTCGGCGATATCGAGGATCAGACCGTTGAAGGTTTTGAGACAGTAAAGCATCCCAAGTTTGAGATATATCTCGATAAGGCCGGCGAGTTCCGTTTCAGACTTAAAGCACGCAACGGCGAAATCATTGCCGTAAGCGAAGGCTACAAGACCAAGGCAAGCGCCGTCAACGGCATCAACAGCATCAAAAAGAACGCTCCCGAAGCTCCCATCGAGAAGATAGACTAATACGGGAAGTTTTTTGATTTTTGCAAAAAAAGCGGACGGCCGACAGAAAAGTCGCCCGCTTTTTTATTTTGTTTAAAAGATTTTTTGAGCAGACACCGCAAAAAATCTTGAATTGCAGGGACATTTGTGATATTATTACTTTGATTAGTTATACAAATGACGCATTTCGATAAATCAGCTTTACGCACACACATACCACGGAGGGATATGCCTTGAAAATAAGAGGAAGTTTAGTTCTGTTTTTTATCAGCGCAGCCGCTTTGCTGCCGCTGAGAATAAATCTGCTGGGCGGCACGATTGCCGCCGATTCCAGCTGGGGCACCGTCTTTAAAATCGGAGTTATCGCCGCTGCGGTTCTTATGCTGGGAGTAAGTATGCTATCCTTCAATACCTCATCATACGTCAGAATAAGAAAAAATATCCCCTGCTCCATAGCTTCGGCAATTATGGCGGGCTTTGTAGGCTATGATTCGGTAATAACTATGCTCGGCGGATATCCCGATGTTCTTACCGGCAAATCGGCTGTCGCCTACGGAGTTTTCGGCATAGCCGCTGCGATAATGATTTTCGCCTTTGCCGTTGGCTTTGCGCTGGGCAGCCCCTCGGTATCGAGAGTTCCCATACTCACACTTTTCCCCGCAATCTGGGCGGGACTTCGCCTTACATTTATGTTTATGCGCTACACCACCATCGCCGATATCTCGGAGCACTACTTTGACGTCTGCTACTATGTTTGCCTTGTTGTATTCTTCCTCTGTCAGGCAAAGGTTTTCTCATCGGTCGAAACCAGAAAATCAATAAGGTCTGCTGTCGGCTTCGGCGGCTGCGCCGCACTATTTGTTCTGCTTTCGGCTGTAGCCAGACTCTGGGTTATGAAGGTTAACCAAACCGGAAATTTCACCGGGCTTTCCGCTCCCAAGGGCGTTGATATTTTCGCGGTTGTTTACATTATCTGTTATCTCTTCTTTATTACCGCCGGCAAGCACCACGCTTACAGCCACGGAACTCTGCCAAGCGAGGATATGGCAATTACCGATTCGCCTGTAATGAGCCGCAATCAGGCGCTTGACGCCGTAACGGGAGGAAATAAAAACGTATGGGATGATACCCCTGAATTAAAGCCCGATATGACCGCCATTAAAAATTCAGCAAGCACAATCGGCGGAGGCGTCCATCAGAGCAATTTCAAGCTCACCCCCACCCCCTACGCTTTTTCCAACGACGGTCAGCTTCAGCCTATCTATGTTATCTCGCAGGAGGCTCTTGCCGCGCTTACAGGCACCGACGCCTACTATGATGACGATGATACTGTCGGCACGGCTCACGGCAAACGTCCCACCAACGCAAAGGGTTCGCTTGCCCCCCGCGACAATAAGGTTTATGTTATCAAAAACGACAAGCCCGAGAGCGACCCGGGCGCCGGCATGCCGAGAGCTCATATCAGCGGCGAGCAGCCCGCGCGCAATGAGACCAGTGAACCCGCGCCTCCCACCGAACGGATTTCAGCCGAGATCGAGGAGATTATCGACAACCATATAAACATCTCTCCCGACGAGGCTCCCGCCGAAACAGACAAACACAACATCAGTTCATCTCACCCGAGACTGGGCAGAGGATATCTTCCCAAAAGCTCGGTAGAGCGTATGGATGACGGCTTCCGCTTCCATAATATGTCGGATGAATAATCGGGTTGTTACAAAATAAACAATATATTGGCACCGCCGCCGTAAGTATTTATGCTATACGGAAAAGCGGTGCCAAATTTTTTGGTTTTGCTTGCAAAATTGAAAATTTTGGGTTATTATATTACGGTAAGATTAATTTATGGAGGTAATTTTTTATGTCTATTAAAGTTGCAATCAATGGCTTCGGTCGTATCGGCCGTCTTGCTTTCCGCCAGATGTTCGGCGCTGAGGGTTACGATGTCGTTGCTATCAACGACCTTACAAAGCCTTCCATGCTCGCTGACCTTCTCAAGTACGACACCGCTCAGGGCGGCTACTGCGGCAAGATCGGTGAAAACCTTCACACAGTTTCCGCTGACGATGAGGCTAACACCATCACAGTAGACGGCAAGACCCTTACAATCTATAAGGAGCCCGACGCAAACAATCTTCCCTGGGGCGAAATCGGCGTTGACGTTGTTCTCGAGTGCACAGGCTTCTACTGCTCCAAGGACAAGTCCATGGCTCACATCAACGCAGGCGCAAAGAAGGTTATCA